>NZ_JADCNK010000018.1:0-124878 GCF_014947265.1 Pedobacter sp. MR2016-19 | reverse complement strand
AACAGCATGGGCTTTTTTAATGTCAGTAGTTACTGTTTTAGTTGTAATATATTGCATATATTTAGTTGGAAAGCTGAAAAGGTAGCGTAATTGATTTGCTAAAAATCCATACTATGGTATAGATGAATAGCCTAATTAGTGTGAAAAATATTTGTGATGGGAAAAATGTACAAGACACTTGTCTTTAT
The DNA here is from genome assembly GCF_014947265.1 of Pedobacter sp. MR2016-19. Classification (NCBI taxonomy): domain Bacteria; kingdom Pseudomonadati; phylum Bacteroidota; class Sphingobacteriia; order Sphingobacteriales; family Sphingobacteriaceae; genus Pedobacter; species Pedobacter sp. MR2016-19. The sequence continues at coordinate 124,690 of NZ_JADCNK010000018.1, read as the reverse complement.
GTCCATTCCCTGGAATCAGCATTCTCCCCACCTTTGTATTGTCAACAAACAACAAATATTTCAAACATTAATTTAAATAAAAGCAACAATGAAAAATCTAATCTTAACAACAAGCCTGATCATTACCTTAATTACAAGCCAATTCGCTTTTTCACAAACCAAAAGAACTCCTGCCTCTGCCGGAAGAGCAGAATATATAGAAGTTGAACCTGGTGTGAAACTTCATGTAACCGATCTTGGCGTAGGACAACCAATTGTACTGATTCATGGATGGCCACTTAGCGATGAAATGTACGAATATCAATACCAGTACCTGGTAAGAAAAGGTTTCAGGGTAATCGGTATTACATTACGTGGTTTCGGTAAATCTGATAAGCCTTATGGAAAATACAATTTTGATGTTTTTTCTGATGATATTTATGCTGTTCTTCATACCTTAAAAATAGAAAATGCTGTCTTAGGTGGTTTCTCTATGGGCGGTGCCGTTACCATCCATTATGTAAATAAATATAAATCTGCACATGTAAGCAAGCTGGCGCTATTTGCTGCAGCGGCACCATCATGGAAACAACGCGCAGATTACAACTACGGAATATCTGAAGAAGGTGCTGCCGGACTGATCAAACAAACCATGACTAACAGAGAAGATCTGATAGGTGGATTAGGTGCAGCATTCGCTGCCAAAGGCACCACACTTCCAAAAAACACAGAGAAATGGTTAGAGAACATCAATCTATCAGCAAGCCCTTATGTCGTTACCGAATCTATCAGTGCCCTTGGCGATTTGGATTTGCGCCCTGTGCTTAAAAATATCACCATCCCTGTAGCCATTTTTCAGGGAACAAAAGATCAATTGATTGATTTTACCCTGGCAGAACAATTACAAAAAGGTTTGAAAAACTCATACATTGTAAAATTTGAGAATAGCGGACATGCACTTTTTGTTGAGGAGATGGATAAATTTAACTCGGAGTTGGAACAGTTTGCAAAAAAATAATTAAAAAATTACCTGTAGGTTTTGATATCTGCAGGTAATTTTCGTTTTAGCCATTATTAATGATCACGAAGAATATTTTTATCTTTAACTACTTGATTAGCGCTATTATGAAACAAAGCATTTTTGACGAAAACCTTAAAACCATCGGCATGTTAAATGTTGATTTACAAAGTATCGAAGTCATTAATTCTGAAGCATATAAATCCTATATCAAGGTGCTTTATCTTAGCGAAGGATTTGAAATAAAAGTAGATTTCAATATATATAACACTTCTGGTCCAACATTATTCTTCATCAGTCCAAATCAGGTTCTGAGCATCGAAAAACTTGGCGAGCAAACTGGTCGCTTAGTTTTTTATAACCGCGACTTTTATTGCATACAGTTGCATGATGAAGAAGTTGCCTGCGATGGGCTCTTGTTTAATAACATCAACAATATGCCAATGACGGTGATCCCCGAGCAGGATGCTACTTTTATTGAATACTTGTTTTCGAGGATGGAAGACGAATTTGAATTGAAAGATGGCTCTCTGGAAGAAATGATCAGAACATATCTTAAACAGCTGTTGATCAAGTCGACACGATTATGGAAAGTACAGCACTTAGAAGGGGTGATGGCGGCCAGACCCAATAATGACCTCGAGTTTTTCAGGAAATTTACACAATTGGTTGAAGCTCAATATAAACAAAAGCATAATGTTGCCGACTATGCCGACTTATTATTGATCGCACCAAAAACCCTAACCCATAGATTTAAGCGGCTGGGACTTCCTCAACCGAACGAAATCATTAAGACCAGGATAATATTAGAGGCAAAGCGGCTTCTGGTGCATACTGATAAATCTGCAAAAGAGATCGCTTATAGCTTAGGCTATGATGATCCTGCATACTTTAGCAGGTTATTTTTCATTAAAACCGGCGAACCACCATCTAGCTTCAGGTCTAAGTACCTAAGTGTGCAGGAAACGAAACAGCAATAGTCTTTCGTACTTAATTTAAGTTAAAGAACTCGTTTGTCACTCTGAGTATCGTCGAAAGGCCTAGTTTTGTGTTTTTGGCTTGATAAAATCTCCTAAATAACTGCACTCTTCTGCTGCAACAGCATAAAAAGGCGTTTTTGCATAATTAAATCTTAATTCTTTTAGGTAAGGGTTGTTGTAATTTGCCTTGATAAAGTTTCTCCATTTTACATCCTTTTTATCGTAATAATAAAATGAAAGCGGGTTTGCATTCATGATGATTTGTTTTTGCAAACATTTTGCCAGCATAAAGGTACATTTTGCTTTAAAATCGACATTGGTACTAAGTGCCCTGGCCTTTAAATACCATGCTTTTGCAGTCTGTGCTTTTTTGTAATCGCCATCGTATACATATTTTGCAGGATTGCTGTTATCGTAAGATGACCAATCGTAACTGATTAAAAACCAACTGTTGCCATAGTAACCAGTTTGGTAAACGGCATTAGCCATTTTATAATAGTAAAGCGCAGCATTCTTTTTATCGCTAATGGTTAATTTCTGCAAGCGAAGCATTTCTGCAGCAAAAGCCTTTTTGGTAATAGATGTCTTGGCTGTTACATACTTTTTAGGGAAATCGTTAATGGTTTCAATAAAAGGATTGGCATATAATTTAGTATTGGCTTCATCTGCATACCAATTATCTGGATTAAAATATTTGTAGCCTGGCGAAACCTTTGCAAACATTTGCACAGCCTTATCATATTGATGTGTTCGCAGATAAGTTGTACCATAAAGCTCATAAAAATCATCGTTTTTAAGCTGGTTTAAAGCCGAAGCCAATAAGCCGGTAACATCGTTACCTGCGGACTTGGTTTTATAAACAGCTAAGCCTTGCATACTTTTCGGACTTAAGTTTTTCTGCCAAAAAGAGATACTTTGGTAACTCATATTCTGGAAAAGTGAATTCTCTTTTAGCGTTTTATATTCCAGATCACCTTTAACCATTGCTAGTGCTGCTTTCGCCGTATCGCCCATATTCAAATAAGCTGGTGCCAATATTTGTTGGTAAAAATTCCTGGTCGTTCTGCTAAAACGCTTTTCAGCCTGATCGCTATCGTAATACTGTCCGTTTGACTGACTTTTATTTTCTGCGAAACGTTTTTCGTCCAGCCATTTTAAAGTAGGCAATAAGTCATTTTCATTAAAAGGATTGCCTTTTTTGATGTTTTTAGCCTTAATTAATAAATCGGTAATGCGATATTGGTCGCGCAATCTTTCTGGTAATTTATCAGGTTTTAATAGCGCAAGGTAATTTGAAGCCATGAAATCTTTATTCTCCATCCACGATAAGTAGGCAGCTGTTAATGTACCCAATTCTGGCTGTGGATATTTCTTCTCCGTGGCCAGTTTTACGGCAAAATTCCTGATTTCATTCAGGTGTTTTAAGTTGATATTTTTTAAACTGTCTTTATATTTAGGATTGCCATTATCAGAAAAGTAATAGTTATAACCAATTTTGGCAATGTCGCTTGCTTCAATAAGATCTTGCTCTAACTTATTTACTTCGCGTACCAGTAATGTTCCGTTCAGCAGGCTTTTCGGTTCGTACTGATAAACTTTATTCAAACTTTCTATTCCCGAATCGGCATTTCCGAATCCATTTATGGCCCAGATATTGGCTTTTTCGTTATTGGTTTTGGCATATTTTAATGCACCTTGAACAGGCGAACTGTTATAATAATAATTTTTATAAGCTTGTATCCTTCGCTCCGGATTGCTGGCGAAAACCTTTGAAAATAAAAAGGCCGATTCTTCCGGATTACCCAACCTGCGAATCGATCCGGCATATAATGCCAATGCCCAACCCTTAATTGCACTGTTTACCTTACTTGTTTTAATATACGTTTCGTAAGTTGATTTGCTCTCCGTATGCAGGCCTGCAAAATGAAACATACGTTCAGACTGGTAAGCATAACGTAATTTTAGAAAATCGTCTTTTGCAGCTTCCGTTAATTTTAAAGCTTCTTTGGCTTTGTCAGTCATTGCGGCTGTATCGCGTGGTTTTGGATCCCAAAGGTCGAAATTTACATTGGCTAAAGGTTCGCAGCTCTTGGCGAAAAGATAATACTTTAAGGGCTCCTCGCGCTTGCTTAACGCTTGAATAAAACTGTTTTGTTGTAAACTATCGGGTAGTTGTGAAATGTTGCCGTCAAAATTTACCAGCTTTACATCAGTGGCACTGTCTGTTTTATACATTACCTTTAATACATCCTCTTTTTTAACATTAAGGTATTTAGCCCATTCGCGGCTATTGATATCTGGCTCACTTTCTACATCCGTTTCGCTATTCAGGTAAGCCATCTGGTTGTAGGCAAAAGGAGAATATTCATCACCTTCAACATTGTTGTGAAAATAAGTGACATAATAATCGTAAGGATCTATTTCACCGCCACAGGCAAGATTTACGGCAATTTCGCCGAAAAAGGTAATCAGGAATACACTAAAAACTAGCGATAACTTTTTGAAGGTTTTCATTGGTAAAATGTTTTAAAAGGTCGGTGTCTAAATGGTAGAAAACGAGATTCCGGTCTCTTGGAGTCAAATATCGGGATAAAAATTTGGAGGTAGCAAGTAAATCTTTAGCGGAAACCTGTTCCCATCTTACCACATCTCCTTTTTTCAGCCCAGCGGCAGGATAATCAGTCAGTAAATCGTATAGAATGGAATTTTCGCGCTGTTTAAAAAGCTTCTTGTCACCGATCTGAGTTTTGCCGATCCGCTTAGAAATACCTGCATATTTTCCGTTCCTGAATACCACTGCCCATTCAAAAAGAGGTAAGGCAACATCAAGTGGCAAAGGGTATTGTTCAAGGTAATCTTTGAGGTATAGATCCATTTCATGCTGGTCCAATATCGAATTTTGATCACCGTATTTTCGCAGGTTGCCCATGTTGTAACACATTAAAATCGCCTTTTCTACTGGCGGCACACCGCTTGATACAATATTTTTAACCTGATGCAGGCGCAGGGTTACCGAAATGGTCTTTCCCTTTAAAAGCGGATTCGCCTTTAACTGTTCGAGAAATTTAAAATACCTGTTTCTGGTGCCTTTGGTCCAATCGCAATCAATCTGAAGTTCACGATAACCTGGCTTTCCGGCCTGTTTTACCTTTGCAGCTACAAATTTGGCAATTCGATCGGCCATTACGATAGTTTGCAGGGTGTCAATCTTATTAAAAACCTGGTTAACAATAAACACTACAGGTATAATATCGGGTTCTTTAGGTATGGGATCCGAAAATTTTATGGGCGAAACAGGTACGGGAAGTTGCAGATCGGGATTAAAATCTACATCCATGATCCGTACATACAAAGATTTTGATTTAAACTGATTGAGATAAGCAGTTTCTACTTTCTTGTCCTGGTAATCTGTTTTCCAGTAATAAAATGTAGGGTTAACAACTGTTTTTTGTTTGCAGCCAAAGAAGAGAAATATAAAAATCACTAAAATACTTATCTTGCGCATATTAATTTTGTTAGCAAAAGTACTATAAAATGCGGGCAGTTTTACAAAGAGTTACACAAGCAAGTTGCACCGTTAATGGTGAAATAACAGGAGCAATTGAAACTGGATTTTTAGTGTTATTGGGAATTGAGGATGCCGATACTTTAGAAGATCTGGATTGGTTAGCACAGAAAATTATCGGCATGCGTGTTTTTGGCGATGAAAATGGCATGATGAACAAAGCACTTGCCGACGTGAGCGGAGATATTTTACTGATTAGTCAGTTTACATTATTCGCCTCAACTAAAAAAGGGAACCGTCCAGGTTTTACACGGGCCGCGCGACCAGATGTAGCCATTCCGCTATATGAGAAAATGATCGAAAAACTATCAGCTTTATTGGGTAAAAAAGTAAAAACCGGAATTTTTGGGGCCAATATGAAAATCGCTTTGTTGAATGATGGTCCGGTTACAATTTTGATTGATACAAAAAATAAGGAATAATTTTGAACATTATGGCGTAACTTATTAAGCCTTGAATGGTCAAAAAACAATATTAATTTATTCCAAAATTTTTAACCTAAGCTAATATGAAGGATAAAAACCCGAGTCGTTTAACTGAATATGGTTGTCTGGTATTTTTTTTAGGGCTAAAATTAATTTTATCTTTTGTATTGGTTAATTCGGTTTACGAATTACAACGTGATGAATTTCTCCATTTAGATCAGGCCAACCACTTAGCTGCAGGTTTTACCTCAGTTCCGCCTCTAACCTCGCTTTTTTCATGGCTGATTAAAGCTTTTGGCAATGGTGTTTTTATGGTAAAGCTAGTGCCTGCATTAATAGGTGCCACAACCATATTGTATTGCAGGAAAATTGTCGGTTTTTTAAAAGGGAATTTATTGGCCAAATGTTTGGTTGCCATAGCCTGTATATGTTCTTCTCTGCTTAGGCTAAATACCCTTTACCAGCCCAACTCTTTCGATGTTTTATCGTGGACTGCTATATTCTATTACTTGCTGAGATATTTCGATGAAAAAGAAGCTAAATATCTGTATGCTTTTGCTGTTTTTGTGGCTTTAGGATTTTTAAATAAATATAATATCCTTTTTCTGATTATTGGATTGTTACCAGCCATAATTATTTCCTCAAATCGAAAAATATTTGCCGATAAACACCTTTACCTATCAGTTTTACTGGCGCTTTTAATTATTTTTCCCAATATAATCTGGCAGATTAACCATCACTTCCCCGTGTTAACCCACATGAAACTTTTGCGGGCCACGCAATTGGTGCATGTAAACCGGATCGATTTTTTTATCGGGCAGTTTCTCTTTTTTATCAGTTCAATTTTTATCCTTCTGGCGGGGATCGGAAGTTTGATTTTTTATAAAGATTTCAGGAAATACAGCTGGATTATTTTAACCTATATCATTACCCTAATCGTATTTAGCTATTTTAAAGCAAAAGATTATTATGCTCTGGGTTTATACCCGGTTTTATTGGCTTTTGGTGCTGTTTATTTAAGTCGGGTTTTAGCGAAGAAACCTATACTAACGGGCTTGCTGTTCGCTTTTAATATAGGCACCTTTATTTACCTGTTACCACTTTTGATGCCGGTTTATAGTCCTGACGAAATTATTGCGCACCATAAAAGGTTCGAGCGGGTAGGGGCATTGCGTTGGGAAGATGGAAAAAATCACGAGTTGCCACAGGATTATGCCGATATGCAGGGCTGGAAAGAATTGGCAGCACTTGTTGATTCCGCTTATGGAAAAGTTAAAGATAAATCTACCGTATTGGTACGTGCCGATAATTATGGACAAGCAGGTGCAATCAATTATTATTCAAAATATAAAAACATCAATGCTGTATCGTACAATGCCGATTACCTGTATTGGTTTAACATGGATAAGCCGGTTAAAGATTTAATTTTAATAGAATGGGCTGGTGATGAAGACCCTCAAAGGAAGAGAGAGCAACCATTATTTGACAAAATTACTAAAATTGGCGAATTGAAAAATCCTTATGCCAGAGAAAAAGGTGCGGCAGTTTTTTTACTGGAAGGCGCAAAAAAAGAAGTTACCGGAATCATAAAATCAGAAATAGAAGAAGAAAAAAATGACCATTAACGAAGCACAGGAAACAGTAGACCGTTGGATTAATACCACAGGTATCCGTTATTTTAACGAATTAACCAACACCGCCATTTTAATGGAAGAAGTTGGGGAGGTTGCACGGATTATGGCCCGTAAATACGGCGAACAGTCGTTTAAAAAGAGTGATGAAACTGTAAACCTGGCCGATGAAATGGCTGATGTAATGTTTGTTTTAATCTGTCTGGCAAATCAAACGGGTATCAACCTTACCGATGCTTTAGAAAAGAACCTCGCGAAAAAAAGCATACGCGATGCCGACAGGCATAAGAATAACGAGAAACTTAAATAAGTCTGGAGTCCTTAGTCGGGAGTCCGAAGTCTAAGCGACGAACTCCATCAAACTTCTATAGGCTACAAAACGGTTTTTAAACCTTTCGTTTAATTCGGCCTGTAAAGCTGGTGCAAATGTTTCCTGGTATTTATTGTAGTTATCTAGTGTTTCTACAACGTACTGTGTACAGTAAGTAACTCCTTCGTTAGGTGAATCAACAACCTTTAATAAACGGTTAGAAACAAACAGACCTGTTGCCATCACTTCAGGGATGTGAACATCCTGCATCCATTGTAACCATTCTTCGGCTGCTGCATCTTCGAGGATGAGCGTAACATTATATAAAAACATGCAACAAAGGTAGATAATATATAAATGTTAAAAAATTGACGACAGCAGATTTTATTCTTCAAGTGTTATTATCCAATTAAATTCATAGTATCCTTTATTTAGTGATACGAAATAACGCCACTCAAAAGTAGATAACTCCACACGCAATTACATTTACATGTGCTAATCACCGTACCAGGGTTTTAATTTTAGCCGGAAATTGCTTCATTTTGTTGTTAATGTTAACTATCATTGTAATGGAAGCATAAGTTATCTGCAGTATCATAATGATTACCATCACCACATCTTTAACTAAAGATCTTGAAGGAATTCTTGAACTTCAAAAGCAAAACCTAAAACAGGATTTAACACCAGAGCAAATTAAATCCCAAGGGTTTGTTACGGTTTCGCACTCGCTAGATGATTTGGAAAAAATGCATCAGCATGAACCCAATATTATTGCAAAAGATGGTGAATTGCTTGTTGCTTATGTGTTGGCCATGACCGAACAATCTAAAAATGACATTCCAAGACTGGTTGAAATGTATGAAAGTTTCGATCACATCATATATCAGGAGAAACCCATTTCTAATTATCATTATATTGTAGTTGGACAGGTTTGCGTAGCGCACGATTATAGAGGGAAAGGCTTATTTGATAAATGCTACAATGCCTATAAAGATTACTTTAAAAAGAAGTACGATTTCGCAATAACTGAAATTGCCAGTATTAATTTAAGATCGATGAATGCTCACAAGCGTATCGGATTTGAAGTGATTTACACTTATACAGATAGTAGCGATGTAGAATGGAATGTAGTGGTTTGGGATTGGAAAGCTTTTAATTAGTATCTTCATTCAAACGCTTCATTAAATATTTATGAATACTGATTTTGTAACCTTCCAAAGATTTAATGATCGAGCAGCAGCTTTAGCGCTAGCAGAAACATTTAGAGAAAACGGGATTGAGTGTGGATTGGAGGATGTTTCTGAAAACTTTGATGTTTCGTTTGCCAATAATGAAATAAATAAAGACTTTAGAATAAAGTTGAAGCCTGCCGATTTTGAACGGGCCGACACTTTGCTTTTGCAACTGGCAGAGAAAGATTTAGCAGATATCGATCCGGGTTACTATATTTTTGATTTCAGTAATGAAGAACTAAAAGAAATTATTGAAAAACAGGATGAGTGGAGCAGTTTAGATTTTTTACTGGCCAAAAAGATATTAAAAGAACGCGGTGTAGAGGTAAATGTTAGTCAGATACAAACATTTAAAGAAAAAAGGTTAGAAGCGTTAGCTAAACCTGTAGAAAGTCCAAAGGTGCTGATTGTAGCAGGCTATATTTTGGCTTTTTTTGGCGGATTAATTGCCATCATTATCGGAGCTTATTTACGAACGCATAAAAGAACATTGCCTAACGGAGAAAGGGTTTTTGGTTACGCCGCTTCAGACAGAGCGCATGGGGAAAGAATTTTGATTATCGGCGTTCTCACACTGATTCTTTCAGCTACATATCAATGCTTTAAATATATTTAGGGCAAGTTAAATTAGCTAATTTACTAAGAAAATTTTAATGGTTTTAGTGGATGTAGATCTCTCCATTTCGTTGCACTTCATCCGATAGCTATCGGATCTAGATGACGATAATAGTTTAGCGATAGACGTTTGGAGTCAGTTACCGGTTTAAACAATTAACCGTTTTGACTATCAACTATTGACCAATAAGCATTTTGCAGTTTATAATTCATTTAACCAATTAACCCGTTTACCACCAATGAACCAATGACTAATGAACCCTTTAGACCCCGTCTCCGCGTAGATTCCTAAATCTCTTTCTTGCCTCAGCGCTGAACATGCTTCCAGGATAATCTGTAATCAGCTTTTGAAAATATATTTTCGCTTGTGCAATATCGTTCAGTTTCTTTTCGTACAGATCACCCAGTGTAAATAGTGCATCATCTGTCCAGATTCCTTCTTTAAAATCTTCGGTTACTTTTTTAAGGATATCAGCAGCTTTTTGAAAATCGTTCGCTTTAATAAAAATTCGCGCTTTACTCATCATTATTGCATCAGTTAAGCTATTTTGAGGATAGGCAATCGCAATGCTATCCATTTTTTTTACTGCTTTTTCGGGTAGATTTCTAAATAAGAACATTTCTGCATCAGCATACATTTTTAAGGCGTTGCTATCAGCTGGTGTTTGGATATTATCGCTAATCAATAAACTCAGGTTTAATGCATCATTCGCAATAAGTTGTGAAGTAGCGGCCTTTAAAACCAAACACTGACCATTGCTGTATTCGAAATTGCCCTGATAAAAGGAGAGTTTGGCGCTGCGGAAACGGGCTTCGTTGCCTACAGACTGCCCTTCGAACTGTTTGCTTACCTGCTCGTACACTAAAAAAGCTTCCCAGGGTTGGTTGGTTAAAATGTAAATGTCGCCTAAATCGAGTTTTAGGTGGCCTAAGTCCTGATCGTTAATCCCAGGCATTTTTATTGCTTCTTCCAGTTCTTTTTCAGCACTGCCGGGTTGATTTAAATAATAAGCCTGCAAGTTTGCCAGTTTTTTTATGGCAAAAAGTGTGTTCCTGTTCTTGCCGTTTTCGCTCAATAATGCCTGATAGTCTTTCGCCAGCAGATCAAGATCCGCAACGGTATATTTCCCTGTAGTACGTAGGTTGTACCTGGTATTCAGCATTTCTATTTTTGAAGGAAGATAATACTGGTTATCTTTCCCTTTGGTTAGCAGATAATCGTAGGCTTTAATCGCTGTTTCATAAGCGCCATTATCAACAAAGGTATAAATGGTGTTAAACAGGCTGCCCCCGTCAGCTTTGGTACGTTTATCGTATGCGATAAGCTGGCGCAGGGCCATGTCAAATTCCTGTTGTTGAATATAGTTCCAGGTAAGTAACTGGATATAAATTTCGGCATCAGGCTCTTTCTGTACTTTTTTTAAAATAGCTGTCTGAAAAATTTGATAATCGTTTTTATCTTCAAAAATAGAAGATAATACAGTTTCTGCCTGCGGTAAAAGCTGTGGCATTGCTGCAAGTACATCAAGATACTCTTGCATGAGCATGGGCTTGTCTTTTTTGAAACGATAAATATTCAACAGTTCGAAAGTAAAAGCCTGCTCGTTGCCCAACAATTTTCGCCCTTGTTTAAAGGTTTGAACAGCAAAATCGTAATTTTCAAAACGATAAAAACTGTTGGCCAGGTTTCTGATCCTAAATTCTTCTTTTGGTAGTTTTGAAATTACCTCATTAAAAATTTTATTGGCCGCCTGTATATCGCCTTTTTCCTGGTACAGCTTGCCCAGGGCTATGGGATAAAGCTCGCTTTGTGGATTTTTTTTAATTTCCCTTTTAACCACTTTCTCTGCTACATCATAATGTTTTAATTTTAACAAGGCATTAAAATAAATATCGAAATAAGCTTCGTTATTGGGGATGGCATAGAGTTTTTCCAGTAGCACAATTGCCTTTTCATATTCTCCATCCTGATAATATTGAATAGCCAGACTACTTTCATCTGGTGCAACCTGCCGGTTGGAACGAAAGATCTGCGCATTGGCCCCAAGCGATAGAAATAAGACTACGATGAAAAACAAGCGGTTCATAAACCCTAAATTATAAGTTTTAAATGTAACATTTTAATACTTCTTTAGCTAAACCGTCAATTGATATTAAACGTATTTTAAATGTTACCTGTATTTTATTTTGTAGATATTTTATAAATACTAAATTGAACCACAACTTATTATTGATTGCATAAGGTAACATTGTTGGTGTAAATCGGGGTTAAGTAGTTGTGATGCTTATTTTTGCCATCCCATAAAGAATTTATTTATGCTAAAAAGGATTTTTCTCTTGTTAATGGTTGCATTGATTTGCGCTTGTAAAGGCACAAACCATGATACTATTCCTGTAGACGATTTTTTTAAAACACAGGATAAAGCCTACTATCGCATTTCTCCAGATGGGAAAAGTTTATCTTATTTAAAGCTTCATGATAAAAAACTTGATCTTTTTGCAGAAGATCTTGCCACCGGAAATAGCATTCAGTTAACCCATCTCAATGGGAAGAATATCAGTTTCCATTTCTGGACCAGCAACAATGAATTGATTTATTATACCGAGGATGGATCTAAAGAACGCAGGTCTGATATTTTTGTGATCAATAAAGATGGGAGCAAGCAGGTGCAGTTGAGTGCCAATGAGAAAAATAGGCTGAGGGTGATAGAGGATCAGCTGATTGATGATAAATACATTATTGTAGCTTCCAATAAACGCGATTCGACAGTTTTTGATGTGTACCGCTTAAACGTGCGGGATGGAAAAATGGAGATCGCTGCAAAAAATTCTGGTAATATTACTAAATGGATGACCGATAGTAAAGGTGTTCTTAAAATTGCCATTGCCAGCGATGGAGTGAACGAAACCCTGATGTACCGCGAAAAGGAAAATCAGGCTTTTGCACCCGTAATTACCAATAATTTCGAAACTACTTTTCAGCCAATTGCCTTTTCAGAAGATCAACCGAATGTACTTTATGCGATCTCAAGCGTTAACCGCGATAAAAATGCACTGGTAGCGCTTGATTTAAAAAACGGTAAAGAAAAACAGGTTCTTTTTGCAAACGATACCTTAAACGTGGTAGATGCAACCTACTCCCGTTTCCGGAAAAAGATGCTTTTTGCAACCTGCGAAACCTGGAAAAGAGAAAAATTTTACCTTGATGACAGTACAAAAGTAGCTTACTCAAGGATTGATAAACTTTTACCCGGTACTGAATGGGTAATTATGGATAGGGATAAAACGGATAAAGTTTTTGTGATACGCACCTTTACTGATAAAAATCCTGGTTCTTATTATTTGTACACAGCTGTTGACAAAAGGCTTAAAAAGCTTACTGATGTAAGTCCTTCCATTAAACCGGAAGATATGAATGCCATGAAGCCGATCAGCTTCAAAAGCCGCGATGGTTTAACCATTAATGGCTATTTAACCCTGCCTAAAAATAAAAACGTGGTTAACTTACCCGTGGTTGTGCTGCCACATAATGGTCCTAAATCGAGAAATAGCTGGGGCTACAATGCTGAAGTACAATTTTTAGCCAACCGTGGCTATGCCGTTTTGCAGGTAAATTACCGCGGTTCCACCGGTTATGGGAAATCATTTTATGCTGCAGGTTTTAAACAATGGAGCGATAAAATACAGGAGGATGTTAACGACGGTGTTAAATGGCTGGTTACAGAAAAAATTGCTAATCCTAAAAAAATTGCCATTTACGGTAATGGTTTTGGAGGCTATATTGCTTTAAATTGTTTGTATAAAAATCCCGATCTTTATAAATGTGGCGGATCAAATTCTGGCGTGATTAACCTTTTTAGTTACCTGAAAACTTTTCCTCCATTTTTAAAGGCCAAATTACAGATGTACTATGAAATTGTAGGCAATCCGATAACCGAAACTGATTATATGCGTTTTGCTTCACCTGTTTTTCATGCAGACCGGTTTAAATCTCCTGTTTTTATTGCCCAAAACCCTAAAGACCCAAGTGTTAATGTAGCAGAAGGCGTACAGTTTATCAAAGAACTTAAAAAAAGGAATGTTCAGGTTACTTATATTGAAAAAGAGGAAGGCCCTGATCCTGTAGTGCGCCAACAAAGCAGAACGGCTTTGTACAAAGCCCTGGAAGAGTTTTTAAAAGAAAATCTAGGTAAGAAATAGGTATGGCCTTAGATAAGAAAAGCAGTTACCGTAAAAATTTCTCCTTAGGGGTAACCTTCATTGTACTCATCTCCATTCTTTTTATCCTATCGCTTTTTCTTGCGTTCAACTATAGCAAAAAATCGATAGAGAATGATTTTGTTTCCGAAAAGGTAAATGTGCTTGAACAGAGTATTAAGCCTTACAATGATTTTTTTCAGAACAAAATGCCTGAGATATCTTATTACAATGGCTATTTGGATTCTTCTACTGCAGCAAAGTTTGTAGATACCGTGATGTTAAAATATCCCTTTATCTCGAAGGTTACTTTTTACGATACAGAAGTGAAGAATGTTCCTGTTAAAGATGGGATCAATGCAAACCATCTGGGTATTGGTCCAAAATCTATTTTCCAGTTTGGGAAAGGAATAAGGCCCGATTCGGTAAAGTTGTATTCTGAAGATGATACGAGATCTTTTAATGTGGGAAGTGATTTTAATGCAATCGCGATTAAACTTGCCACTTTTGTTGAAGATCTCGATACCGTATCAGTACCTACACAAGAAGAACTGTTTACCAACTTTTCTATTGTTAATTCTAATGAAAATAAAATCACTTACTTAAATATTCCCCGACGTGAAGATTTAAGGGTTTATAAAGAGATGATCAGGCGGAAGTTAAATCCTGCACCTGTTTATCAACAGGATGTACTGGTTTTTAATCTTGATGCGCATAAAATTAAAATCATCAATACCAGGCCATTGTTGTACCAAACGATCAGGATTGAACCCCTAACTTATGATCCGATTGATACCTCAGACGAAAATATTAATACTGAAATAGCACTGCCGGGTGCATTTTCTGATTTTAAGTTATACCTCATTTCATCAAAATCTTATATCAAGAAAGAAATTTTTATTTACTTCATGCCAATTGCCCTGGTGTTATTGCTGGTATATGGGGTGCTTTTATTGGTTGCTTTTTTGATTTACCGTAATCTGAACATCAATAGTAAAATGTTTAAGTTGCAGTATGATTTTGTGAATAACCTTACACATGAGTTTAAAACGCCCGTTAGCGTAATTAAAATTGCAGGAAACAACATTAAAAGTGCTGCTACATTAAGCCAAAAGGAGCAGCAGCTCTATGGCAAGATCCTGGACGAAGAAGCCGACAAACTGAATGGTTTAATGAATAAATTACTGGCCTTTACGCAAATTGAAAATAAGGCCATTAAATTGAATCAGGAAGAAGTTAATATTGTAGACTTTATTGAAAGTACGATCGAATCGCATACGTTAAAACACCCCGATTTTAAAATAACATACGAGGTGGTTGGCTTTAAAACCTTTATCACCGACCCGGTGTTATTAGGGAGTTTGTTCGATAATCTGGCAGAGAATGCCTACAAATATTCAAAACCAGAACAGAAAAAATTACACATCAGTGCAAAGCTGATTAAAGGGGTACTGGTTTTCAGGTTTGCCGATAAAGGGATAGGCATCGCATCGTCAGAATTAAACAATATATTTAAGAAGTTTTTCAGGATACAGAATGAATATAACCAAATGGGTAGCGTAGGTCTGGGTTTGGCATTTTGCAAAGAACTGGTTAACTTTATGGAGGGAGAAATCTCTGTAAAAAGTAAAGTAGGTAGCGGTACTGAATTTAAAATCGTGCTGCCATACAATAGTTAAATTTTAGAGGTTGAAAAGTTAAATGTTAGAAGGTTGTAAAGTTGAATTAACCTTCAAGCATGGCAACATTTCAATATTACAATATAAACACACATAAATGTCTAAAGAAGTAAAAATATTAATCGTAGAAGATGATGAAAATCTTCGCTTTCTGGTGGCCCACCGTTTAAAGGCTGAAGGTTATACTATGCTTGAAGCAAACGATGGCGAAGCTGGTGAAAGAATGATTTTAGCCGATCAGCCTGATATTGTTTTATTAGATTGGATGATGCCTGGCAAACAGGGTGCAGAGGTTTGTGAGAATGTGCGTAAGCAAGGTTTCGAAAACCTGGTGATTATGATGACAGCAAAGGCTCAGGATGTAGATAAAATTGATGCTTATAACTTTGGTGCATCTGATTATATCACTAAGCCATTTAATATGGATGTTTTGGTAGCCATGTTAGAGAGCAAGGTGAAGTTTATCGTAAATAAAGATTCGGCCGAAATTCACCGTTTTGGCAATATGGAGCATCATCCTAACATCCATACGTTGTTTAGGGATGGAAAGAAAATCGAATTAACGATATTGGAAAACCGCATCCTCCTTTATTTCCTGCGTAATCCAGGCAAAGTAATCAACCGTGATGAACTAATGTTGGTGGTGTGGGGCTACAACTCTGATGTAAACACCCGTACGCTTGATATGCACATTGTACGCTTGCGTAAAAAGATAGAACTGAATCCTGATAATCCGCAGTTGTTACAAACGGTTAGAGGGGTAGGTTATCGCTTTAACGCGGGATAAGAAAATGATTGAGTTTTGAATGAGAGAATGTTTTAGGCATATCGCCCTATTCTCTCATTCCATCATTCTCTCATTCAAAATTATCTATGCCCTTTTAAGGGTAAATATAGTTATCTCAGGTAAAATACCAACCCTGCCCGGATAACCTAAAAAGCCATAGCCAACGTTAACGTAAAGCTGTTGTTTTTGCTCCTGATATAAACCTGCCCATTCTTTGTAAATGTATTGCACCGGGCTCCATTGATATTCTTTTAAACGAACACCAAATTGCATGCCGTGCGTGTGTCCGCTGAACATGGCGTCGATTTGCGGGTACTTCTGTAAAACCTCTCCACGCCAGTGCGATGGGTCGTGGCTTAACAAAAGTTTAACAGGTAAATCATCTGTATTTTGAACGGCAAGTTCCATTTTTCCATATTTTGGAAAGCGGCCCATTCCCCAGTTTTCAATACCTAAAATGCCGATTTCTTCTCCGTCAACCTTCAGCCTGCGGTTTTCATTCATCAATAAATCGTAACCCATTATTTTGTGAACCTCAACCATATCTTTCAGGTTTTTTACTTTAGCTGGCGATGATTCCTTCCCGAAATAATAGTCACCATAATCGTGGTTTCCTAATGATGAATATACACCAAGTGGTGCTTTAACTTTCGAAAATATATCCTGGTAATCCCTTACTTCGTTGGTGAGGTTGTTTACTAAATCGCCGGTAAAAAAAATAAAATCAGGCTTTTCTCCCAATAACATTTCTACACCACCTTTTACTGCGGTTTTGTTGTAGAAACTGCCCGAATGAATGTCAGAAATTTGCCCCATGGTAATGCCATCAAATGCCTTTGGCAGATTAGGAAGAATTAAGTTAACTCTTCTCACCTGATAATCATAAGCACCAGAAATAATGCCCCAGCTTAAAGAAGTTAAAGGAACGGCCGCTGCAACTAAGCCTGCTTTTACTAAAAATTGTGAACGTGATATGGGTTCTGCCTCGCTAATTGGCTGGTCTTTTATGATTTGTTTTTTTCTGAAAAATTTGATGAATAATCTTCGTAAATCATCCAGAATTAGAAATGGCAGCATCGCCATTTTACAGGCTACTGTTAAAAAGAAAGCGACTAGAATGATGGCTCTAAGCGTAAGGAAAAGATTAAGGTAAATTCCTGCGAAAACGCCAATGATTAACAGAATGCTATAACTCCAGTATAAAATACCGAAGATTTTTTTTGTTCTTGGTTTCCATTTAAAAACTGAAAGAATAGCTTTAAAAAAATAAATATCAAAAGCTGTAATGAGTATGCAGGCTGCAATGATGAAAGGTAATCTTCCCATATATCGGGTTATTCGATTTAAATTAAAAAATAAGGCAGGTTTTTACGACCCGCCTAAATTAAGTATTTGAACTAAATAAATTATCCAAAATTCGCTTCGGATGGTCTAAAAAGGATTTATAAACTCTGTAGATCTCAGACTCCTCATATTTTACTTTCGTTATTTTACCATCTGCCATTTCGTAAATCGTTGCATTCGGATAAGCGAGCAAAATCGGGGAATGGGTTGTGATAATGAACTGTGCATTTTTATCAATCAAATTGTCAAGTTTTGATAGCATTGCGATTTGTTTCGTGGCCGAAAGCGCCGATTCGGGCTCGTCCAGAATGTAAACACCGCTGCCGCTAAATCGGTGCATAAACAGCGACCAAAATGATTGCCCGTGAGATTGTTCGTGCAAAGAAACGCCACCGTATGATTCTATAAGTTTTGGTCCATTAGGAGAAAAAGGAACATCTTCGTCAAGTTTATCAATCTCACTTGCAACATTATAAAAACTTTCGCCCCTTAAGAAAAAACCATCTTTGGGTTTTCTGAAACTTTTGCTAATGGTTAAATAATGATGTAATTCTGAGTGTGTTGCTTTACTTGCAAAATTGAAATTTTTACTTCCACCCTCGGCATTGAAACCTAAGCTTACCGCAATGGCTTCAATCAGAGTCGATTTTCCAACCCCGTTTTCGCCGGTAAAAAATGTAACATTAGGATGGAAGTCTAATTTTTCAAAAGATTTTAAGCATGGAATATTAAACGGATATCCATTAGGAAGGTTCTCTTGTTTTAACCTCAGCGATAAAAGATATCCGTTAAACTCCATTAATTTTTATCTGAAATCGTCTTCATCCTCTTCTTCGTCAAATTCGGCATTAAATAAACTGCCAAACATATCAGAAAAGCCGAAGCCACCATTTAAAAAGTTTTTGCTCAGTTGTGAATATTCGGCTAAACCATGTAATACAAACTCCATTAAGAGCAGCGTTTGGTTTTCGCTCAGTTTGGGATGAAATTTCCTGACCAAATCATATAAGCCCGGTACCAGCATCAATGCCTTCTTATATTGCGAATTGGTTAAAGTATCTGTAACATCAACATTATTGCCTTCAGTAAACCATTCGGTTACTTCAGTATAAGGATTTGCCGTTTTACTTTTCTTTGCCTTTTCAGGGTCGGGGAAATAACGGGCAAACAAAGTTTTAACTGCCTTGCCAATTAAGGTAGTGGCTACATGCGCAGGTCCTTCTAATTCGCCTTCATAAACCAATTCTATTTTACCCGTTATGGCTGGGATAATTCCTGCAAGATCAGATAAACGTACAAAAGTATTTTTCTCGCCTGAGATTAGCATTCTTCTCTCTGCAGTGCTGATTAAATTTTCATAAGCAGAGATCGTTAATCTTGCTGATACACCCGATTTTTGGTCGATGTATTCACTTTTACGGGCTTCGAAAGCAATCTGCTCTATCAAATCTTTCACCAACCCATCAGCCTCAATATTGGCTTTCTGATCAGCTGTTAATTTGGCTTCCTGGAAGGTGATTTTGCGCGAAATTTCGATAGTCTTTGGGTAGTGGGTTAAAATCTGACTTTCGATCCTATCTTTTAGCGGTGTAACAATACTTCCGCGATTGGTATAATCCTCAGGGTTTGCAGTAAATACAAATTGAATATCCAAAGGCAAACGCAATTTGAAACCGCGGATCTGGATATCCTTTTCCTGTAACATGTTAAATAATGCCACCTGGATTCGTGCTTGTAAATCTGGAAGCTCATTAATCACGAAAATGCTACGGTGTGCACGTGGAATTAAACCAAAGTGGATTACACGTTCATCATTATAGGTTAACTTTAGGGTAGCGGCCTTTATGGGGTCAACATCGCCAATTAAATCGGCAACCGTAACATCCGGTGTGGCCAGTTTTTCAGTATACCTTTCGCTGCGGTGCAACCAGGCAATTTCGGTGTCGTCACCTTTTGTGGCAATTTCGTTTTTAGCATACCATGAAATTGGGTTCAACGGATCATCAAAAATTTCACTTCCGGCAACATATGGTACATATTCGTCCAGTAAGTTTACCATTAAACGGGCAATACGTGTTTTTGCCTGCCCGCGTAAGCCCAAAAGTAAAATATTATGGCGCGATAAAATGGCCGTTTGTAGCTCAGGAATTACGGTTTCATCATAACCGATAATGCCTTCGAATTCTGTTTTCTTATCACGTAAGACTTTAATCAGATTTTCTCTGAGCTCTTCTTTTACCGATCTCGATTTATATCCTGTGGTTTTTAATTCGCCTAATGTTTTTTCTTGCATTTTTTTTTATTTATCTGAGAGTCCGAAAAGTCCGATATCCGAAGTTTGGGTAATTAGCACTTGCACTATATCTTCCGCCTTCGGACTAAATAATTTCGACTATTTTACAGTTTTTCTTCTATTTTTAATGTAATCTTCAAAAATGTACTCTCCCAAGCCATTTAACGAGCTATAAAAAGCCCTGCCACCATTAATTTCGGTAAACTGGCGCACAAACTGTTGCAGGTAAGGGTCTTTCGCAATCATAAATGTAGTAATTGGAATCTTTAAACGCTTACATTGCGCCGCCATGTTCAGGGTTTTGTTAATTACTTTTCTATCCAAACCCATACTGTTTTTATAGTATTTGCCATTTTCTTTTAAGCAGGTTGGTTTTCCATCGGTAATCATGAAAATCTGTTTATTATGGGTTTTTCTTCTACGGAGTAAATCTGCAGCCAACTCTAATCCTGCATAAGTATTGGTGTGGTAAGGGCCAACCTGTAAATAAGGTAAGTCTTTAACACTAATCGGCCAGGCATCATTTCCGAAAACTACAATATCTAAAGTATCTTTAGGATACTTCGTTTTAATCAGCTCGGCCAAAGCCATGGCGACCTTTTTTGCCGGGGTAATGCGGTCTTCGCCATATAATATCATGGAGTGCGAAATGTCGATCATCAATACCGTGGAAGTTAAAGTTTTAAAATCCTTTTCCTCTACCTCCAAATCTCTGTCGGTTAATGTGAAATCGCCTATTCCATGGTTTATTTGAGCATTCTGGATAGAGGCTGTCATATCAATTTGGTCTAAACTATCACCAAAACTATACTCACGCCTATCCGCATTTTTCTCTTCGCCAATACCAGATTGGTTACTGTTGTGGTTACCACGACCAGATTTTTTCAGTTTCCCGAAAATTTCGTCTAAGGCAGACTTGCGGATGGTCTGTTCTGTTTTGGCCGTAATTTTAAACTCTCCAGATTGATTGTCTTCCGTAAGATAACCTTTGTCTTTAAGATCGTCGATAAAATTACCGATGCCATAATCATTATTAGTTAATTTATATTGTTTGTCGAGTTCGTTCAGCCAGCTTAAAGCCTCCGCTGCATCTCCTGCCGTATAATTCAGCAGTTCGCTAAATAATTTCAGCAACTCCTCAAACCCACCCTTTGGCGCATCGCCCGGCTTATAATCAGAAAAACGAAAACCTCTCATGTGCTTATATTAACGATTTATCGAAGATAAAAGTTTCGCTTTGCATTAATTTAAGCGCGGTGTCATATTTGGTGCGACGCAAAGACCTCGCAGGTTTTTAAAACCTGCGAGGTCTAAACTAAAAATTGCCAGCTGATCTGACCTTTTTCAAAAACCTAAAGATCTTATCCCAGCGCCATGTGGTAAATCTTTTTATTATATTCAGGATTTGCACCAGGCTGCGATGCTACAAATGCGCCAACTTTGCAGGCATTATCCAAAGTGGTTTCCATGGGATAACCTTGCAAGTAGCAGGCAATAAATGTGGCTAAAAAGGCATCTCCTGCACCAACAGTATCGGCCACCTGTACCTTGTAACCAGGATGTTTAAACAATTTGCCATCTTTTAAAACACAAGCACCCTTATCACCTAGTGTCAGGCAGATGATTTCAATATTGAACTGACTGGAAAGCTGTTTTAACAACTGTTCATCAGTATTGCCCGTTAAACCAAACGATTCTTTTACCCAAACAATTTCATCCTCGTTTATTTTCAGGATATCTGCTTTTGCCAACAGCTCCCCAATTAATTCTTTTGAATAAAAAGGAGCCCGGAGGTTGATGTCGAATATTTTAGTATTGGCATTTTCTATAAGCGCCAGAATGGTTTTTTTAGATTTTTCTTCCCTGCAGGTTAAACTACAATATACCAATGCATCTGCCTGTTTTACAGCTGATGTGTTTTCCCCGGTGATTTTAATCTCATCCCATGCCACGGGTTGTTTAATGGTATAAGTAGCCTGATGATTTTCATCCAGCTGTACTACCACTGTACTGGTTGGTAATTCATGGTTAACTTGAATCAAATCTGTTGCAAAATGATTGCTGGCTAGAAAATTGAATAGCTCTTTGCCGTTTTCATCATTTCCTATGGCACTAATAAAGCGGCTTTCTATCCCTTGTTTGTGTAAATTAAGCGCAACGTTCATGCTCGAGCCGCCAGCTTTTTTGCCTTCTGGAAAAACATCCCAGAGTATTTCGCCAATCGTGATTACTTTGTTTTGCATAGAAGATTTATAGACACGTAAATAAAGAATTTTTACGCATTGAACAAAATAATTTGTTTCATATCTTTAATTTTTACCTCAACTCAATTAACCATGAAAAAAATACTTGTAATTGCATTGTTTTTAGCTTCCTTTAGCGCTTTTGCTCAAAATGTGAAAGATAAACAGGCCATACTTAATTTACTAGAAAAGCAACGTACAGATTGGAACAAAGGTGATGTTGAAGCTTTTATGCAGGGATACGAAAAATCAGATAGTTTACTTTTTGTAGGTAAAAGCGGACCAACTTACGGCTGGCAAAAAACGCTTGATAATTATAAAAAAGGCTACCCGGATAAATCGGCAATGGGTTTTTTAGTATTTGGAATTAAAAAAGTCGATTTTTTAAATCCTGATCTGGCTTTTGTATTGGGCAGCTGGAATGTTAAACGCGAAAAAGACGAACTTAAAGGTTATTTTACCCTCTTAATTAAAAAGATTAAAGGCGAATGGAAAGTAGTTGCCGATCATAGCAGCTAAGTGTGGAAGAGGTGAGATGTAAAATGGATAAGGGAGACAAAGTTGTGTTGGTAGCGAAGTTCCCCTCGTTTCGTCATCATTTGGAGTAACAATCAGGGCTCTTACCTGGAAAAAATGGGGGTGACGTTCAGTGCCTGCTGCATACTATTAGATTTATAATGTGCAATGGCAAGAGTCAGGTGAACTAAGGTGGCTCAGGTGGTCATAAAACTAAAGACTCCGTTATTCAATTAACCACCTAAGGCACCTGAGAACATCTAAGTTGTTAAATTCCTTTTGCAGGGCTGTGCGTAAAATTTACCATTTAAGATCATATAGAACATGTAATCTTATATGACCTTAAATGTCTTATATGGTAAAAAAACACCTAAAATTTCAGCTATTTAAATGAATTCATTATACGCGGAGTGCATCTTGTACCGATTTAAGTATATGTTTTTTTACTTATAGTATGCTTACCTGTTTTACAGGTTGCATCGGCAACGAAGTCGAGAACCGGAAGGCTCAGCGAAGCTAAATCTGTCTATATAGATCTCTCCATTCCACTGCGTTCCAGTCGAGATGACGCCGTTTTTTATTAAGGTCTCTAAAGTTAGGAGATGATGAATTTATTCACCCAGCTTAAAATCCTTATAATAATAATCTTTATCTGCATCTGTTAACTGGCGGATTACCCTGCATGGGTTTCCTGCAGCAAAAACATTATCAGGAATATCCCTTGTAACCACACTTCCTGATCCGATAACCACATTCGATCCGATTTTTACGCCTGGATTAATCACTACATTTCCACCGATCCAAACACTGTTCCCTATGATAACTTCTTGTGCCCATTCGTATTCCTGATCTCTTAAATGCGCATGCATTGGATGACCGGCAGTATAAATGGCTACATTTGGTGCAATAAAAACGCTGTTACCAATACTTACCTTGGCACAATCTAAAATAACAAGGTTAAAGTTTGCATAAAAGTTATCGCCAATTTCGATATTATACCCATAATCGCATCTGAACGGAGGTTCTACATAAAACATTCTTTCTGTTTTTCCGAACAACCTTTTTAATAATTCTTTTCGCTGCTTGATAAATTTTGGTGCAAGGTTATTAAACTCGAAAACGATTTCACGGGCTTTTAATCTTTCTTTCGAAAGTTCTTCGCCTCCAGCCTGATAAGCTTTGCCTGCCAGCATTTTTTGTTTTTCAGTAAGTATATTGGTATCCATTCGTAATCTGATTTTTAATTTGCACTGTGAGTTGCAATAATAACAAAAAACGGGGCTATCGTTACCAATGCCCCGTTGTATTTTAATTTTTTAGTGTTTTTATGGTCTGCCTTTGGCTAAAGCCTTTTCAGCTATTTTAACAGCTTTTTTCTCTCTCCAGTGGGCGTATTTTTCTTTGAAAGTCATTTTAATCAAACTGTCAATTGCACCATGTGTAAATAAGCTCCAAACGCTGGCTACCTTACGTGTAATTGATTGGTCCCAGGCCCTTAAACTAAGTGAGAATGAACCATCCAGATATTTCATCCAGTGCCACATTCCGGTTGGCATAAATAAAGTATCGCCATGCTCTAAGAAAACTTCATAACCTTCAACACCATTTAGTGCCGGAAATTTTTCGAAATCAGGGTTGGCTACATCATAATCTTCCAAAGCATAGGTTGCATTTGGCAGGCAATACAATCTGTCTTTCCATTTATTATCAAATAAAACAATATGTTTCCTACCGCCGAAGTGTGTATGGAAAATATGTGGTAAATCGATATCGTAATGTAAAAACGTTACCGAGTTAGAACCCCCAAAAAACATCGCAGGCATACTTTCAATAAAGCCACCCATTAAATCTTTAGGGATTTTTACATCATTGATTAAACTAGGTACTTTTTTAAACAGGTTAAAAAAGAATATACGCAGTTCGGTTGGCTCACGTTTGATTAAGTCAAGGTAATCGCCAAATTTCATGTGTGCCGTAGCGGCGTTAATTGGTTTTGACGGATCGGCTTTGGAGTTGTCGTAAAGTGGAACTTCAAGCTCGCCACCAATTTCTTTTAGATATTCAGTCGTCCATTTTTCTCTGGCAGGCCAATCTTTAGTTAGGCCTTTGATTACTAACGGACGTTTGGTTTTCAGATAATTTTTCTTAAAATCTTCGGGAGTGATGCTCTCAACGATATCAACAGGTTTTAAAATGAAACTCATGCGCTTAAAATCGGTTATTTGTGCCGAACAACAAATGTGTAAATTTTATTTTACAAAATTGATGTTAACAGGTAAATGTGACTAAAATCACGTAATCTAAATTAGCAAATACTTAACAATTTAATAATTACGCTTCAACTTTATTTTTAACAATTTCAGCATAAGCAGCATCCCAAAGGTCTATCCTTTTTTGTAATGCCTGTTTTGCGGTTTCTTCTGCCTCGGTCCAAAAGGCTTCATCTTTTTCACAAAGCTTCTCCGTCATGGAGAGTGCTAAATGGCTATGGTGATCGCCATCCACTTCTATATGGCGCTCCAGGTAATATTTAAAGATCGAAACTTTGTCAGCCTGCGTGCTATTCAAGTCATTTACCAAGCTAAAAAACATGTTTGGAATTAAATCTTCGCGGCCAAAAGTAAAACTTGATGCCTGTAAATGTGTTTTTCCACTATTAATGGTTTCGAAAGTAGCATTCACGAAATCTTTTGCAGTTGCAGGTACTTCGGCAATTTCAAACGCTTCATTAAAATTTTTGCCATTTTTTAAGGCATTTAAAAAATCATTAATGGGTTTTGTGTTTGCTCCGCATTGATCCATGGCATCTAAATAAAGTTCGAAATGGCTTTTAATGGCGCCACCAGCATCTACATCTGATTCTTCTCCAGCAACAATTTCATTGATCAATTGTCGCGTAACCGGATCACCAACCGGGAACCAAGGCAAGCTGGTGCAGGTAAGGTTAATCTGTAAAGCCTTAAGCAGCGACATAAAATCCCAAACTGCGAAAATATGGTGTTCCATAAAAATGCGGAGGTCTTCCAGTTCACTAATTGCCGAATAAACCTTATGGTTAATAATCTCTTGCCTAAGTGGCTCTATTTCTTTTTGGATTTTTATAATATTGGAATGCATACTTAAGTTTGGTGTATGGAGTGTTGAGTTTGGAATCCAAACCTCATCACCCAATTTAATCGTTCGCTTCTATTCTTTTTGCTGTAGGTACTTATATTGATAGTAGCTACCAAAAGTCTGCGAATTTACGCGGTAAAATTAAGTTATACAACCTTTTATCCCGAGTAATTAATGATGAAAAATTTAGTCAATATTTTTTCTAAATTAAAAAGAGGCTTGGCTTAATCCTCTTTTTTATATAAAAGCACAAACGTTCTGACTTTCGCCAGAACGTTTGTGTTGATGATAAGGATATATTTAAATGTTATTTCGGCATTAAAACAGTATCAACAACATGGATTACACCATTTTTCTGGTAAACATCTGCAATGGTTACAGTACTCATTCCACCTTTTTCGTCTTTTAGAACTAGTTTTTTACCTTCCATCCAAGCCCAAAGTTTACCACCTTCTACTGTTGTAAGTTCGGCTTTGCCACCGCCAGCTTTAATTGCTTTTGCAATTGCTTTGCTATCCATTTTACCGGCAACAACGTGATAAGTTAAAATTTTAGTCAGGGTTGCTTTGTTTTCTGGTTTAACCAGGTTGTTTACAGTTCCTGCAGGAAGTTTATCAAACGCAGCGTTTGTTGGTGCAAAAACAGTAAAAGGACCAGCACTTTTTAAAGTTTCAACTAAACCTGCAGCTTTAACTGCTGCCACCAAAGTAGTGTGGTCTTTTGAATTTATTGCATTGTCTACAATATCTTTAGTTGCATACATTGCTGCGCCACCAACCATTGGATTTTTCTGAGCGTAAACTTGTGTTGTGAATGCCATTGTAATTACGGCGAATACGGATAAGATTAAATTTTTCATTATTTCTAATTTTAAGTTTCTGTTATTTGATTCCATTTACGACGGCTTACAGATACTTGGTTTTTAGAAATGAAAATTATTATTTAATAATTTGATTATGAGGTTGTTAATTTTTGTTTTTTTGATTTGTAAAAATGAGGTAGTGGTTCTTCGGGTAGGCGGTTCCCGTTTTTCGCTTAATCTTTTGGCTATTCTTCGACTACGCTCAGAATAACACCAAAAGTATATCGCTTCAACCGGGTTTAGTTAAGTTGGTTTTATTTCTATTCGCTTGCTTTTTGAAATCCGCGATTTACGCTTAACGCCAACCGCAAAACGCCTGGTTAATTCACCTTCGCTGTTCTCACCTTTTTAGAAAAAATATTTGGGAAAAAACGTTTCAATAAGACCGCTTTCGTTTCTTTTCCACCAATATAAACTTCTTCTTTTTTATTATGGATGGCCTGTACAATCTGTTTGGCACAATCGGCAGGTGTCATCGCATTTTCATGTGCTTCGCCCATGACATTTAATGGCTTCCCATCTGCGGTAAGTGCATTGTAGGTGACATTTGTTTTGATAAAGCCTGGACAGATAATCGTAATATCGATGTTTTTGTCGTAAACTTCTGATCGGAGCGAATCAAAATAACCATGTAATGCATGTTTAGAAGCAGCATAAGTAGAACGGAATTTTGTGCCGAATTTTCCAACCAAACTGCTGATGACGGCAATTTGTCCACCACCATTTGCAATCATTGAGGGTAAAACTGCTTTGCTCAATGCTACCGTTCCCCAAAAATTGGTATTCATAATTTGTTGTTCAGTTTCCAGGTTGGTTTCTAAGGCTAAACTTCGCTGGCTCACACCTCCGCTATTGATCAATAGATCTATCTTACCAAAAATACGGATGGCATCGGCAGCTTTGTTTTCGAGTGTAGTTGTTTCGCTTAAATCGAATGGGAGAACGTGAACATTAAAGGAATTTTGGCAGTTTCCTTTAACGCGGAACAATTCGTCACGGTTTCTTCCTGAAATAATCAGTTTGTTGCCTGCTTTAAAATATTCATATACCAGGGCTTCACCAATACCTGATGATGCGCCTGTGATCCATACAATTTTTGACATATATTTTAATTAATTATTGAATGAGTGAGTTTTGAATGAGTGAATGTTGTTTTGATCGCTAAATCAGTCATTCTCTAATTCAATCCTTCTCAATTCACTCATTCATCTCCTACAATAAATAATTCAGAAGCAATATGATCGGCAAATAATTTCCCGTTCTGACTTAAACAAATCTTATCGCCATCAACCATCAGCCAGTCTTTATCTCCGAAATTTTTAAGATTATGTTTTGTCTCTTCTAAAAAATCTTTACCGAAATCGGCATTTATTTTTTGTAAATCAGTTCCCCACATGGTTCTGAGCGAAGTCATGATGTACTCGTTAAACCTGTCGTTTAAACTCAGTTCCTCAACAATTTCAGGAAGTTTGTTATGGCCTAACGTTTCCATATACAGGGTGTTATTGGCGGGGTTCATATAACGGTTCTGACCATTAAAGCCATGTGCCGATGGACCGATGCCGACATAATCTACACCTTTCCAGTAATTGGTGTTGTGCACGGCATAGTGCTTTGGCCTAGCAAAATTCGAAATTTCATAGTGTTCAAATCCGGCATCAATCAGTTTATCCATTAAAATGACAAACTGAGCTGCACTTTGGTTATCGCTTACGGGCGTTTGTTTTTTGCTTTTTATGGCATGAGCTAAAGCTGTCCGGGGTTCTACCGTGAGTGCATAGGCAGAAATATGCGGAACCTCAAGCTCAATTGCCTTTTGGATATTGTTCAGCCATTTTTGATCCGTTAATAAAGGATATCCGTAAATCAGATCAAGTGTTAAGTTTTCAAAACCAGCATCCTGACTTCTCCTGATGCAGTCTTCCGCTTCTTGGGCTTGGTGTGCCCTGTTCATCCAGATCAGGTCTTCATCATAAAAAGATTGAATACCCACACTAAAGCGGTTAACCGGCAACTGTTTCAGTTCTTTTAATTTCTGGCTGGTTAAATCATCTGGATTAGTTTCGATGGTAATTTCTGCGTTTGCGTCAACAGAAAAAGTATGGTTAATGGCATCAAAAATTTTTTGCAAAGCCACCTGAGATAAAATTGAAGGGGTGCCACCACCCAAATAAATGCTTCCCACCTGACCGCTAATCCGGTCTTTTTTCATTTTTATTTCCTTACAAATAGCCTCAACCATTTCGTCAGCATATTTTAGTGAGGTGCTGAAATGAAAATCGCAATAGTGACAAGCCTTTTTACAAAAAGGAATATGAATATAGATACCGGACATTGATGCAAAGATAGCGAAGTTAAATTTTCTTTATTGTCATAAATATATGATCGGTGATTAGGGATATGAAATTATTAATTCATAAATTAAGTAAAGTGATAGCTTTACTTTTTAATTGTATTTGTCAAGTAATAGCTTTACTTTTGTTTTGGTGAAGTAAAGTAATAGCTTTACTTTCTATGATATGGGAAAAAAATCACTAATGCTGCAACAACTAAATGGAAAACTTTTAAGTTTTGCACCTTTGAGCAGAATTGCAATTCCACCAAGTGGTTGGATTAAAGCGATCCGGAATACGTTAGGTATGTCCATGCAACAATTGGCTAATAAATTATCTATTAGTAAGCAAGGAGTTTCAGACATAGAAAAAAGAGAAGTCGATGGTTCGATTACCATAAAGTCTCTTAGGGAATTGGGTAGGGTTTTAGACATGGAACTTGTTTATGGTTTTGTGCCTAAGGATGGATCATTAGAGGCAATGATTGAAAAAAAGTCGAATGAATTGGCTACAAAAATTGTGCTTCGTACCTCGAATACCATGCAGCTGGAAGATCAGGGTAATACTAAAGAAAGGATTGAGAAGGCTATAAAAGAAAGGACTGAAGAAATTAAAAACGAACTGCCTAAGGTTTTATGGGATTAGATTTGAACTATATTGATGGGCAAACCCCTTTGGATGAAGAAGAAAAAGAAGGTTTGCTCATTTCTACTATTGCAACCAGAGAAGAACTCGATGAATTTGAACAACAAAATATCGAAGAAGCTATAAAATGGACGCTAGGCAAGAAGTTTAAACCTGAAAAATTATTAACTGAGGCTTTTATTAAAGATATACATAAGCGGATGTATAAAGATGTTTGGAAATGGGCAGGTGCATTCCGCAAAACAAATAAAAACATCGGCGTAGACAGATGGCAGGTTGCCATTGAATTAAAGAATTTATTAGAAGATACCATATTCTGGATTGAAAATAATACTTATTCTCCTGATGAAATAGCCATCCGCTTTAAACATCGGATAGTAAGTGTACATTGTTTTTCTAATGGAAATGGCAGGCATAGCAGGTTATTGGCAGATATTATCATTGAAAAGCTATTTCATGGGATGGTGTTTACCTGGGGAGCTGAAAATCTTTCGAAGGAAAGTGAGAATAGGAGAGGATATCTTAATTCATTGAAACTGGCAGATAAAGGCGATTACACAGAACTTCTTCTGTTTGCAAGGTCGTAATAGATCTGCATATTCATCAATCCATTTATTTTCTTTAGGTAAACCATGATTATTCGACTACTTTTGCATCCTTAAGTTTTGATTTACAGCATGCCGAAATTTATTTTCTTTTTATTTGCGTTTGTATGCGCTGCTAATTTTGTAGCAGCACAAAAAAATCCTGTTCAAAGTGATAGTATAGCTGCAAATCAATACCAATATAAAAGATATCGGCCTGATTCTGCAACATTGGCCAAACAGAAGTTTGCTACCGATTCTTTAATTCATCACACCTGGGTACTTCCTGATCGTTTAATTAATAAAAGCGCACTTTTAGATACTATTGAAAAGGAATATCTTTCTCCAAAGCTGGATTTATGGGCGTGGCACAAGAAATACCAGCATTTAAAGAAAAAAGCTAATCCTTACCAGTTGGGTACAAAAATCCCTAAGGGAAACGTAGGTTTGCTGGGCTTTATTTTTGGTATGCTCATCATCTTTGCGATTCTAAAAAATGCTTTTTCGAAGCAACTATCGGCAATCGTTCAATCGTTTTTCAGTAACAGGATATTGAATAATATTAACAAAGAAGATAACCTGTTTAGCTCATGGCCATTTTTGTTGCTTTTTGTGCAGTTTGGCTTCGTTTTTGGGATGTTCTTTTTTCTGGTGGCCCAGTGGAATGATATGTATCAGGCTAAAGATGGATTTAAATTTTTCTTTAGTATATCCATTACTATAATTGTTTTTTATGCGCTAAAATTAATCCTCCTGCGCTTTTTAGGTTACTTATTTAATGTGCAGAAACCGGTAGGCGAATATATCTCAATTTTATACCTCAGCTACTTCAATGCCTCATTACTGTTTATTCCTTTAGTGGTTGCTTTTGCCCTATCACCACTTAAATATGGTTTAGTTTATATCGTATTGGCATTCTTGTTATTAGGCATCATTTTTACATTTCAGCTTTTGCGGGCTGGCATAACGATACTTTCTAACAATAAGTTTTCTAAAATGCATTTATTTTTGTACTTTTGCGCCCTCGAAATATGTCCCGTCTTAATACTAATTAAAACGATAGGACTGTAGCAGGAAAAGGAAAATGCAAGAAAAGAACGACTCTAGAATCCGCAAAGTAAAAAGTATTTTGGTTACTTTACCAAAACCTGAAACAGAAAAATCTCCTTACTACGATTTGGCCAAAAAACACAACTTAAAAGTTGATTTCAGGTCTTTTATTCATGTTGAAGGTGTACCAGCAAGAGACTTTAGAAAGGATAAGATTAACCTGGCCGATTTTACGGCAGTGATTTTTACCAGCCGTAATGCCGCAGATCATTTTTTTAGAATCTGTGAAGAAATGCGTTATGAGGTGCCGGCAGAATTAAAATATTTCTGTCTTTCTGAAACCATTGCTTTGTATTTGCAAAAATATATCCAATACAGAAAGCGTAAAATCTTTTTTGGTAAACAAACTGCAGCTGATTTGGCAGAGGTGTTAAAGAAGCATGCAAACGAAAAGTTTTTATATCCTTGCTCTGATATGGCTACCGAAGACACCATGAAGTTTTTGGAAAAAAGCGGATATAATTTTACACCTGCAGTTTTATTTAGGACCGTAGTAAGTGATCTATCTGATTTAGCTGAAGTATTCTACGATGTTATCGCGTTTTTTAGTCCTTCAAGTATTCAGTCGTTGTTTAAAAATTTTCCCGATTTTAAACAGAATAATACCCGGATTGCTGCTTTTGGAACCAATACCAGTAAAGCTTGTGCCGATATGGATTTGATCGTGGATATTGCTGCGCCAACCCCAGGCGTTCCATCAATGACAATGGCCATTGAAAATTATATTAAAATATCTAATAAATAATACGATAAGCAATTTATTATAAGTCGACACAATAAATGCGTAACTTAATTGTTAATAAGAGGGTTACGCATATTGTATGAAAACGTATAAAGTTGTTCATTTAATTTAAAATTTGCTTTTATAGATAATTTCAGTGATTTTTGATAAAATTGCTCCTAATCGTGCTATGCACACTATAAACATATGAAGAAAATCTACCTTCTAGCTATTGTAGGTATAACTGTAATGCTAGCAAGCTGTGGCCAGGGTGGTCAAGGTGAGCTGGTTGGTGCTTATAACCGAAAATTTAAAAACGATAGAATCCCATTAGGAATGGTTTATGTACCACCAGGACATACCCCGCTAGGAGGTTCGGATGAAGATATTACTTTCTCTCAGAATGGACCAAGTAAAATGGTTACCATTAGTGCATTCTTCATGGATCAGACTGAAATTTCCAATGCAGAATATCGCCAGTTTACCAACTGGGTACGCGATTCGATTGCAATTGTGATGATGGGCAATCCGCAACAATTTATGATTACCCCAAGGGGAAATGCTGCAGCTGCTGTAGGTGGAGAAAAATATATCGATTGGAAAAAGGTTGGACCAAACGGTGCCAACATTTGGCGTAATAAAGGCAGGGGCGCAGCAGCAGCCCAAGTGAGCCAACTAGACGGTATGTATTACTCTGGTTTGGATGCGCTTCCGGGCAAGAAAGAATTAGATGTTCGTAAATTCGAATATTCTTATGCTGAGTTAAATATGGAGAAAGCTGCTATTGGACATAAAGATCCAAACAGCAAACGCCAGGATTATATTGATCGTTATACCGTTGCTATTTACCCTGATACAATGGTATGGAAAACAGATTATTCTTATTCACAAAACGATCCTATGGTACGTGGTTACTACAACCACCCTTCTTACGATAATTATCCTGTAGTTGGTGTAAGCTGGGAGCAGGCAAAAGCATTCTCTCACTGGAGAACAAGATTGTACGATGGAGTTGCTACAGCAAGAAAATTGCCAGCAGGATCAAGGTCAGACTATAGATTACCAGCTGAAACAGAATTCGAATATGCTGCAAGAGGCGGTAATACCAAAACCAAATATCCTTGGGGAGGTCCTTACATCAGGAATACAAAAGGATGTTTGCAGGCTAACTTTAAACCAGGTCGTGGTGATTATTCGAGCGATGGTGGTATTTATACCGTAGGCGTGAGATCATATTTCCCTAATGATTATGGTTTGTATAACATGGCAGGTAACGTTTCCGAATGGACTTTAACTGCATATAACAAAGGGGCTAGTCCATTATTGCATGACTTAAACCCGAACTTTACTTATGATGCTGGTGCAAACGACAGCAAATACAAAAAACGTAAAGTTGTTAAAGGCGGTTCCTGGAAAGATACAGGCTATTTTCTTCAAAACGCTGTAGCAACATACGAATATCAGGATACACAAAGGTCATATATAGGTTTCAGGTGCGTTTCATCTTACCCTGGCACCGATTTAAGACGTTAAACCGAACAAAAAAACTAAAGAAAAACATCAAACTTTATGGCAGCAAAGAAACAACCAGGCTGGTTACACGTAGCGATTTCATGGGGAGCAAGTATTGTAATTATCGGAGCATTATTTAAAATTACGCATCTTGGTGGATCATGGGCAAATTTAATTATAGGCGTTGGTCTAGGAGTAGAGGCTTTATTATTCTTTTTAACAGGTTTCTTCCCGCCAGAGCCAGAACCAGCATGGGAAAGAGTTTATCCTGAACTACAAGAAGATTTTAAAGGAGAATTACCAACAGCTTCAGCAAGACCTGTTGCAGCTGTTGCACCAGCCAATACAGCAGCTTTAGATAAAATGTTGTCTGACGCTAAAATTGGTCCGGAATTGATCGAAAGCCTGGGTGCTGGCTTGCGTACCTTTGGTGATAAGGTAGCAACGATTTCTAATGTTGCAGATGCATCTACTGCAACAAACGAATTTACAGGTAAGATTAAAACAGCATCAGCTGGTTTTGATAATTTAAGTGCATCTTTTGAAAAAGCTACGGCTAATTTAAAAGCAATGGGCGAAAGCAATGTAGATTCTCAGGCTTACCACGATCAGGTTAACAATTTGGCTAAGAACTTATCGGCTTTAAATGCTGTTTACGAAGTGGAATTAAAAGATTCGAGTGCACATCTAAAATCGATGAACGAATTCTATTCAAACTTATCATTAACCATGCAGAACTTTAGCGAATCAATGGAAGATTCTAAACAGTTTAAGGAAGAGGTGAATAAGCTGGCTAAAAACCTGTCATCGCTTAATGCAATTTATGGCAATATGTTATCGGCTATGAATAGCCCTCGTGTATAATTTGTTTAGTTTTTAATTTTTAAAGAAAGCTACATCAAATATGGCAGGCGGAAAAGAAACAACAAGGCAGCGGATGATCAATATCATGTATTTGGTATTGTTAGCCATGCTCGCCTTAAACGTATCAGATACCATTTTAGATGCATTCAAAAATATCAACGATAGTTTGGATACATCTAAAAACAATGTAAATACAAGTATTAATCAGCTGTTTTCTGCCTTCGAAAATTCGAAGTTGAAAGAAGAGCCGGCACGCGCTCAGCCTATTTATGATAAGGCTAAAGAAGCTCAGAAAGCTGCTGATGACTTAAATAATTATATTGAAAGTATTAAAAAGGAATTTACTCAGGCAGGTGACGGAATCGATCCTGAAACTGAGGATTTGGTAAATAGATCTAATCAGGATATTGCACAGAATATCATGATTAATCAAAAGAAAGCTGATGAGCTAAAGAAGCGAATTAATGCGACTAGAGAGAAATTAATCTCTTTATTAGATCCTGCAGATAGAGCGAATGTTTCTTTCTCTCTTGAAGCTAAAGATCCGGAAAGAAAAAGAAAGGGCAATTGGCAAGAAACTTACTTCGGTGAAGGAACGCCGTTAACCGCTGCCATGACTATTTTAACCAAACTGCAAACGGACACTAAAAATGCTGAAGCAGAAGTTGTGAAAAAATTGTTTGGAAATATGGATAAAGCGCAAGTTAACTTGGATCAGTTTGCAGCAGTTGCAGTAGCGCCTACTTCTTATGTAATCCAGGGACAACCTTATACCGCTGAAGTATTTTTAACAGCTAGCGATTCTAGATCAACTCCTGATATTACCGTTAATGGAAGTAAATTATCCGTTAAAGATGGTAAAGGAACTTATACAGGCGGCACCAGTAGCGTTGGTCAATTTACCTGGGTGGGTACTGTTCGTGTTCGTCAAACTGATGGACAGGTAAAGGAATACAGAACTCAACCGCAAACTTATCAGGTCGCAAAACCATCAGCATCCGTTTCTTCAACAAAACTGAATGTAATTTATGCGGGTATTGCTAATCCATTTACAGTATCGGCGGCAGGTTTTCCATTGGAAAGTGTTCGTGCTTCCATTTCTGGAGGTTCGATGAGTGGAGGCAACGGGAACTTTAATGTAAACGTTCCAGGTAGCATGGTTGGTCAGGAAGTATCCATTAATGTATCCGCAAATAACGCTGGCAAAACCATTAGCTTAGGCTCACAAAAATTCAGGGTGAAAGCCATTCCGGCACCGGTTGCCAAAGTTGGTGGACGTGCAGGTGGCGATATCGCTTCGGTACAGTTAAAGAGCGAAACCGAAATTGAAGCAGATCTGGATGATTTTCCTTTCGATGTTAAGTTTAAAATACAACGTTATAAATTAACAATTATTAAACCACGTTCCGATGCCGTTACCATTGCTGGTAGTGGTGGAAATTTCGCTGGTGCAGTTAAAGGTGCTATAAACTCAATTACGCCTGGAACAAGGGTGTTTTTTGAAGATATTGTTTCTGTAGGACCAGATGGTCGTCAAAGAATTTTGCCTTCATTAGCGTTTAGTGTAAAATAAAAAGAAGATGAAAAGGACTTTAAGTATTGCTATTTTAGTTTTGTTAACTGCGTTTGCTTTTGCACAAAAAAAGCCGACCAAATTAGCGCCAAAGAAGGCTGCGCCAATAGTTGCTGCTCCTGCAGCAGATACGGTGAAAGCTCCCGTTAAAATAGCTAAAAAGAAATTAAAGGTACCACCTAAAGATGGTTTCTATGCCCGTAAGGACATTGACAGTACTGAAATGGTTCCTTTGGCTGATGTGAGGGAGGAGGATGTTTTTTATGCAAAAAGGATCTGGAGAGAAATTGATTTACGTGATACGGTTAACTCGGCCTTAAAATCGCCTAAATCACGACTAATTGATGTTTTGATTGCAGCAATTAAAAAAGACGAACTAACAGCATACTCGCCAATTGATAGTGCCTTAAACGAAGATGATGCTTTCCTTAATCCAATGTCTGCAGATTCTGCAGCTAAATCAGCTTTAGGAACAGCAGAGGTTTCGAACAATAAAACCGGAATGGTTACTACGGTTGTTAATGATTTTAACCCAGAGTTATTCCTGAAATTCAGAATAAAAGAAGACTGGATTTTCGATACCAAGCGTTCTATTTTCGAACCGCGTATTGTGGGTATAGCACCATTAAAATACAACGAGGTTTCCAAACAATGGCAACCTGTGTTTTGGGTATACTATCCGGAAGCCAGGGAAATTTTAACAAAGAAGCGTTTGATTAATACCAATAATGATGCTTCATCATTAAGTTTCGATGATTTCTTTATTCGCCGCTTATTCAGTAGTTATATTGTAAAAGAGTCAAATCCCGGAGACAATAAAATCAGAGACATTATTAGCGATCCCAGGGAAAGGTTGTACGAATCAGAAAGAATTAAAAAATCTGTTCTCGATTACGAACAAGGTCTTTGGGAATATTAAAATATTGCAAAAAGCTTCGATGAAAATCGGAGCTTTTTTGGTAACAGTATTTTATACTGAAATAAGTTAACATCCAAGTTGACTTAATGTGAAAAAGTAAAAGAACAGTATCCCAGGAATAGCCAGTAATTACGACCATTTTTAATAGTATTACTTGCGCAATTCGTTAAAATATAGCATCTTAAGTTGTCCTATTTATAATGGAAGCAGTTCTAATTCTTATATTTTGGTGATGTAACAATTCTAAGCAAGGGTTGTCGAATCAACATGAAGAAACTGCCTGCCATTATATTGTTGCTACTATTAATAGTCACTCTTAAGAGCTATTCCCAATTACAAACATTAAGTGGGAGAAAACTGAATGTCGAATACTTGGATAAGTATATTAGGAAACAAATGGATTCGCTTGCCATGCCGGGCTTATCATTTGCACTTATTAATAAGGGTAAGGTTGTTTATCACAGATCCTATGGTGTAACAAATTTAGAGACCAAATTAAAAGTTGATGATCAATCGATCTTTGAGGCAGCATCTATGTCTAAAACTGTGTTTACTTATTTCGTACTTAGAATGGTTGATAAAAAGCTACTAGAACTGGATACACCATTATATCGTTATATGGCATATAAAGACATTGAAAAAGATGACCGTTATAAATTAATTACTGCTCGGATGGTATTGTCGCATACTACAGGATTCCCTAATTGGCGTTATTTTGACAAGCGTGATGAA
Source organism: Pedobacter sp. MR2016-19 (assembly GCF_014947265.1). Lineage (NCBI taxonomy): Bacteria > Pseudomonadati > Bacteroidota > Sphingobacteriia > Sphingobacteriales > Sphingobacteriaceae > Pedobacter > Pedobacter sp. MR2016-19. The sequence goes on along the minus strand of NZ_JADCNK010000018.1, from coordinate 86,907 downwards.
AACATTTATAAATATGGTGAATTATATCTCAAATTTACCCCGGGTACGCAATTTGCCTATTCTGGTGAAGGTTACCTTTACTTATCGCTGGTTGTCGCTCATTTAAACGGCTTATCTATTCAGACATTGGATCCTCTTTTCCAAAAGGAAGTGGCTAAACCATTGCATATGACACATACATGGTTTAGCGGCAACGACTATATAAGTGCTCATAAAGTTCAGGGACATGCAAATGGCAAGATGACAAAAAAAGGGTGGCCTACCGCTTTTCCAGAGCAAGATTCAACATGGTTTGACGCAGCTGCAGGATTGCATACGGAAGCATTAGATTTTTCCGCATTTCTAATAGGTTTAATGAAAGGTAAGGGCTTGTCTAAGCCCATTCTAAATGAAATGTTTAAGCAACAGGTTGTTTTAGACAAAACTACACCACATTACATTGTTAATGGCGATACTGCTTGGGGTTTGGGAATAGCGATAAAACCAGTTACGTACGGAACTATCTATGAACATGGGGGCAATAATGGAGATTTTCAATCAGGGTTTAAAATTAACAGGGCTAATCAAAACGGATATGTTTTTTTTACAAATTGCGAACGGGGAGTTGCATTCAATAATAGAATTGCTGAACTATTAATTAAATGAACAATTACTTAGTGAAGTTATGAAAAACTGGAAAAAAGAAATTCAACCTAAATACGTGGATTCTACTTTATCTACCCATCCTGCTTACCATGGGAGATTCTAAACCCGCGATATAGCGAGGCTGGTATTATTAATGCTTAACAAAGATTGGATGATAGGTATATATTGATTCAAACTGTGCAATCCAAAATAATAATCTGAGTCTTTATATGCGGTAACTAATGTGTTATATAATGATATTAATCTGGCAAGCAGTAAAATCTATAAGCTCCCAAATAAAATTGAGTTTAACACAGTTATTCCTGATTAAAATAAGCCTGGAGCGTAATCATCTGTTTTTTGTTCAGCACTTCTGCCAATTCTTTCTCTGTAGCCTCTTTAATCTTTTTAACCGATTTAAAATGTGTTAACAGTTTATCAGCTGTTGTTTTACCAATGCCTTCAATTTGTTCCAGTTCGGTTTTAAGTGTACCCTGATCGCGTTTCTTGCGGTGAAAGGTAATTCCGAAGCGGTGGGCTTCATCACGGAGCTGTTGAATGACTTTCAGTGTTTCCGATTTTTTATCTAAATACAGGGGGTAAGAATCACCTGGATAGAACAGTTCTTCCAAGCGTTTGGCAATACCGATCACCGTCACTTTATTTTCTATTCCCAATAACTTTAAGCTCTTGACAGCCGACGAAAGCTGGCCTTTACCGCCATCAATAATGATAAGTTGTGGCAAAGTCTGGTTTTCATCCAACATTCGCCTGTAGCGACGGAAAACAGCCTCTTCCATCGTCGCGAAATCGTTAGGACCTTCAACCGTTTTCACATTAAAATGGCGATAGTCTTTTTTAGATGGCTTGGCATCTTTAAATACCACAATTGCTGAAACCGGATACTTCCCCTGAAAATTGGAGTTATCAAAACATTCAATATGTTTTGGAAGCTGCGTTAAACGCAGGTCTTTCTGCATGGTGCTTAAAATCCGGTCGGTACGTAAATCGGGATTCAGCTTTTCATATTGGTTAAGCTTCTCTTTTTTAAAGAACAGTACATTCTTTTGCGAGAGTTCTAAAAGTTTCTTCTTTTCGCCCAGTTTAGGAACAGTAAATTTTAAACTTTCATCTTCTAATGAAGGTTCGAAAGGAACAATAATTTCTTTCGAGGTGCTATTAAATTTTGTTCTGAACTCTAACATTGCCAAGGTTAAAATCTCGTCGTCGCTTTCATCCAACTGCTTTTTAACCTCAATGGTTTGTGTTTGGATAATTGTTCCGTTCATCACCTTTAGGTAGTTTACAAAGGCATAACGTTCATCCGAAGCAATGCTCACCACATCCACATTGGTAATGGCGCTATTTACCACGGTAGATTTACTCTGGTATTTTTCCAGTACTTCTAATCTCCTTGCATATTGATGCGCCAGTTCGAAGTTCAGATTTTCTGATGCTGACTTAATAATGCCTTTAACATCCCTGATTACATTCCCGATTTTACCATTCAGGATTTCTTTAATCTCACCTATGTTTTTATCGTAGTCGGTTTCAGTCTGGTAATTTTGGCAAGGCCCTTTACAGTTCCCTATCTGGTATTCTAAACAGACTTTAAATTTTCCTTCAGCTATATTTTTTTCCGTTAAGGGCAGGCTGCAGGTACGTAATGGATAGGTTTCTTTAATCAGATCCAGAATAGTATGCATCATGCCTATCGAGCCATAAGGCCCAAAATAGGTGGAGCCATCTTTTATAACCTTACGTGTCCAGTAAATGCGGGGAAAGTTCTCATTTTTAACGATAATCCATGGATAGGTTTTATCGTCTTTTAAGTTAATGTTGAATTTCGGCTGATGTTTTTTAATCAGGCTGTTTTCCAGTAGCCATGCATCAATTTCCGTATCAACAATGGTAAAGGTGATCTTCCGGATCTTGGATACCAATACTCTTGTTTTGCCATTAAACTGGTTTCTATCGCTATTAAAATATGAACCTACACGGTTGCGCAGGTCTTTCGCTTTACCAATGTACATGAGCTTTCCATCTGCGTCCCAATACTGGTAAACACCGGGTTTATGTGGAATTGCGGTTAATGCTGTTTTATGGTCGAAACTGCTCATTATTTACAAAAATAGGATTCGAAAGATAATTTTGATTAAAATGAACCCGAAGTACAACATTTTACAATTTGGGCGTGTCCCTAAGCTGCGCAAAGGGTCAGGCTATCCGTTACAATCTTTTGTTGCCTTTCGGCCGCGCTCGAGGCGACAACAAAAGGATTTCCACTGCTATCCTTCACGCAACCGCCAAAACATTAAAAACCTAACTTCTCGTCCAATTCTGTTGCACCTTCTTCCTGTTGCTGGTATTGGTTGCAATCGTAGGTAATGGAAACACCAGATTTTGGCGCTTCGAAATCAGCATGACTGATCTTTAATGCTGGATTGGCGTAAACTCTTTTGATAAATCCTGCAAAAATTGGTAAAGCAGTATTTGCACCCTCTCCCTGGCTGGTGCTAATGAAGTGGAAAGCCCTGTCTTCACAACCTGTCCAGATACCGGTTACCAATTGTGGGGTAATGGCCATAAACCAACCATCGGAGTTATTTTGGGTAGTACCTGTTTTTGCTCCGATCGGTGCATTTACTTTGTATTTATAATTCAATCTTGATCCGGTTCCGTTGGTAACCACACCTTTCAGCATTCTGGTCATTACATAAGCAACTTCTTCGCTCATTACAGGTTTTGGTATTTCCTTTTGTGAAAATAGCACCACACCGTTTTTATCTTCAATTCTCAATAAATAAATCGGCTTGGTATAGGTGCCTTTATTGGCAAAAGCACCATAAGCGCCTACCATATTATAAACTGAAGAATCGAACGTACCTAAACAAATAGATGGAAATGCCGGAACATTAGGGATCCCCATTTTTGTGGCTAATGTAGATACCGCCACAGGACCAACCTGTTTCATTAAATAAGCGGTAACAAAGTTTTGCGAGTAAGCCAGTGCTTTTTGTAAAGTAATGCTGCCTGGTAGTGGTTTGCCTGAATTTCTTGGCGTCCACGGTTCACCGTAACCGTCTATAGTTACCGGAACATTTGGTACGGTGTAACAAGGTGAATAGCCATTTTCAATGGCTACTGCATAGGTAAATGGTTTTGCTGTTGAACCGACTTGGCGGGTTCCCATTTTAACCTGATCGTATTTAAAGTGTTCGTAATTAATTCCACCTACCCATGCTTTCACATGTCCATTGGTTGGGTCCATCGTCATCATGGCATTACGCAAAAGCATTTTGTAATAACGTACCGAATCGATCGGTTTCATTATGGTATCGATGTTACCTTTCCAGGTAAAAATGGTCATTTCTGTTTTGGTGTTGAAATCATCTTTAATTTCATCGTCTGATTTACCTTCCAGTTTTAACGATTTATAACGGTCTGATCTTTTAACGCCCTGCTCAATCTGTAAAGCTTTATCCTTAAAAGGATTTCTGCCTTTCCAGCTGGCGATAAACTGTGCTTGTAGCACTTTCATATATTCTTTTTGTGCTTCCTCGGCGTATACCTGCATGTCATAATTTAATGTGGTATAAATTTTCAAACCATCGCGGTCTAAATCGTAAGGTGTACCATCCGGTTTAGTAATCGACTGCTCCTGAAAAATGTTTTTGATGTCATTTTTCAATACCGAACGGAAGTATGGTGCAATACCATCATTAACAGTTGCGGCATTAAAATGCAGGTTGAGCGGTTTATCTTTTTGTTCATCAAATTCCGTCTGGGTTAAGAGCTCAGCTTTGACCATCAAAGCCATTACAGTATTTCTACGGTCTCTTGAACGCTCAGGATGGCGGGTTGGTGAATACATGGTAATTCCTTTTTGCATGCCCACTAAAGTTGCCGCCTGTGTTAAGGTTAACTTATCAGGAGTGGTATTGAAATAAACCCTGGCTGCTGATTTAATGCCATAAGCCTGGTTACCAAAATCGACCGTATTTAAATACATGGTTATAATTTCTTCTTTGGTATAGTTGCGTTCCAGTTTAACGGCAACAATCCACTCTTTAAATTTGGTTAATACCAGGGAGAAAAAATTTAAGTTTGATTCTCTTGGAAAGAGATTTTTAGCCAATTGTTGAGTAATGGTACTAGCACCTTGTTTTTTGCCGATTAAATTATAGCCGATAATGGTGAAAGTACGTTTAAAATCTATGCCCGAATGCTCTTTAAAACGGGTATCTTCTGTCGCAATTAATCCGTTAATTACATTTTCAGAAATGTCTTTATAAGTAACATTCGATCTGTTCTGAACAAAATAAGTGCCTAAGGGACGACCATCTTCGGCAATAATTTCGGAAGCCTGATTGCTTTTCGGGTGTTCTATGTCTCTGAAAGAGGGTAGTGCACCAAACAGACCTAATCCGATCATCGAAATGAAAATAGCGAAGAGCGCAATTCCGCCGATCAGTATTTTCCAGATGAGTAGACTATATCTTTTTGTTTCTTGTGCAGAAAGGGATTTGTTCATTTTAATAAATAAGGTTAATATATTTGTTGTTATAATTCATTAAGTCATAGTTTTGTTTCACTCTTCCGCGATTCCAAAATATGGTTTACTTTTTTCTGAATTATTTTTGGCAGTGTTTTCCAGTTTTTGTCGTAATCTATATAATATTCATCTTCTTCATTCCCTGCCGGATAATATGCTGTTGCTTTTACCTTCTTGAAATGATAATAGGTAATCACTTTTAATGGTTTTGCATCTAATCCGTCACTTTCACCAAAATAAGTTAAATAGAATTCGGGCTGTCCGTCATTGTCTATATCATCTGCCAGGCAATATTTATATTCAAAGGTAGGATAATAAAGTTCGCTACCCGAATCTTGGAAAGTGCACTTTTTTATGTATTTATTGTTTTGTTCTTTAATTATAAACGCACTTAGCATTTTTGTGGTATCGGAAACCGGCTCAACGTAATCCTTTCTCACCGGTTTATTGTCTAAACCATATACATCCACACTATCGCCACCATAATTACTTATTTTGATGATGTTTTCTTTGAATGCAAAAATATAATGCTCCAAAGACTTAGTCCTAACATCGATCAATAATTTTGTTTTTCCTTTGCCAATATTTACAATGGAATTATTAAGCAGGTTAAAATCCGGGTCTTTTTCGTGGAGATACCTAATCTTTAATGCTGGTTTTACACTTTTATTCCCGCTGTTTTTTTCATCTTCAGCAAACTTACAAGAGCAAACAACCGTAATGAACAGCACTGAAATAAAAAACAGTTTCATGTTTTTTTTTTTTAGTAATTGTCTTTTAAAAACTCCAAATATTCATTAATCCGCTGTCTATCGGTAAGCTTACCAAAATTCTCTTTACTAATGATAAAAGCCTTATACAGGTTGGCCGGAACCTTCATAATGTTCTTTAGCTGGCCTGTAATGCTCGATTCGTAAATTTTAGCATCTTCAAGGTCGATAAAACTTGTAATGTAAATCAACTGATCGTTATCCAGTTCTACCAATTTATGTTCCAAATCGTTGTCGGGATAATTTCCGCGGTTAAACTGACCGATCCCGAAACGCGATGAACTTAGGGTTAAAGTGGCATCTGCCACATCGATTACATAATAATACTCTTCTGATTTTGCAGCACTGAAAATGCTGACAGGTTTGGTTGGATCAACTGGTTTAACCTCCATAGGTTTGACGACAGGAGTTGGTTCAGCCTTTTTTGCTACAGGATTTTCAACTACCAAAGGTTTTGTTGGAACAGCAACCGGGGCGGCCTGACTAACAAAACGGGGTTCATTTGCATCAAAATCAATAAGGGCAACCGGCCTTTGTTTAAATTCATCCAGATTGGCCTCGATGTATTTTAAATGATCACGAACCAATGGTGTAATAATTTTATCGTTTGGATAATTGGTGGTAATCAGGTTAAATTCAGTCAATAAGGCATCAGCTTTTGCGGTACGGCCAACTGCTATTGCCTTTAAATAAGCATACTGCGGTGCCAGATCGTTATTTGGGAAAGCTGAAATATTATCATTAGCCTGCTTTACTACATTGGTATAATCTTTTCTTGCATAAGCATCAAAAGCTGCATTGTAATTGTTGATGGCAATGTTTTCCATCTGTGTTTGCTTTGCAGAATAGGTTGGGTCTAAAATATTTTTCGCAAAGTTAGATTCAGGGAATTTTGTAAGCACCAATTGTTTGTATTGATCAGATTTTGCTTCATCTAAACCTTTATAATTGAGGTAAAGACTGTAATAAATGGCTACGAGGTGATTATTTTCAGGATATCTTTTGATCAGTTCCAGGTATATTTTATTGGCCTCTGGTTTATCGTTCAGTTCCTGTTGGTAAAAACTGGCGATTTCAAAATAAGCATCAATAATTTTTTGGTCGGATATTGCCAATAGCGGCTGTGTAGTAGGTAAAGCATCCAAAAACTGCTTTTCTAATGAAGTTTGGTCGGAGGCAGTCGCATTGGTTTGCCCATTTGCAGGTATAATTTCTGTAGCTACCTTTCCGCCAGCTAAAACCTGGTTGGTTTCCTGTGCAGATGAACGTACACTCTGGCGCCAGTTGTCTTCCAGCTGCCTGTTACCCCAACGTTTTTTGAAGTCACCAAAGCCATTGCTTATTGCTGCATTATTATTGAAATAAAAAGTATTTCCAGTAACATTATTCGAAGCATTTAGTGATTGATTAGGGAAATCCGGGTCGTTTAAATACTGGTTGCTAATTACAGCTCCGGTATTTACCACCTCCACCTTTGGTGTTAAATAAGCCTTTACCTTTGCCTCGCGTTGGTCGGCAGGAAGTTTAGCAATGGCCTGAGCGGTATCTTCTTTACTGATAATGGTGTACCTATCTGTTAAATATTGAAGATTGTTGGCCTTTCTAACAATATTTTCGTAATCAGGAAAGTTTTTAGGTAAAATCATTACCGTACTATCGTAATACAGTTTCGCTTTAATGTAGTTGTTAAACTCTTTAAAGTTTAAATCTGCAATTCTTAAGTAAGATAACGCCTTTTGAGTTTGGTTTCTTGTGCTTTTTAAAACTGACTTGTGGTAATTCTCTTCGGCCTTTACAAAATTTACTTCAGCAGAGAAAAGTTCTCCAACCTGATAATAGATCTGATCGGTATAGTCAAAATTTTTATCGTCTTTAAGTAATGCTAAAAGCTGTTCCTCTTTATTTAGCTTAACGCCACTTAATAATGCTTTCAGCTTAATGCGGTTTAAATTGGCATGAAAATACATTTCAAAAGGGGCATTGCTTTTCTCTACCTTAGTGAAGTTAGCGTAGGCATCCTGAAGATTTTTCTCTTTTTCCTGCAACTGCGCCAATATAAAACGCCAACGGATACGAAGCTGTTTTTCAGCTGGAAGTGCAATTGCCGATTCTAAAAATAAGATGGCTTCTTTATTACGTTTCTGATAAATACGCATCTGGGCGGCTGTAGCCAAAGGTTCTGCCAGATCCTTTTTTAATTCATCAGAAGCACGCAACATGGTGTCAATAATTTTATCGGCCAGTACCATATTGTTCAACTGCATTTGGCTACGCGCTTTCCAGTTCATCGCCATAATAAATGTTTTTAAATCATTATTATAGGTTTTTGCCGTATAATCGAAGTATTCAGAAGCGATAAAATAATTTCCTTTTAAATAATTTGCCTTGCCTAAAAGCATATAGGCATCATCAATATAGTTACTAAAACTTTTATCGTTGATAATGGTTTGTCCTTTTGTGATCACATCGTCCAATTGTTTATTAGCAACACCAGGCGTTAAAACCAGATTTATTTGTGGCTCAGGATCGAGGTAAACAGGCAGGATTTTTTCGTAATTATCTGCATAACTTTGTAACAGGCTCTCATTGTACTCGCTTAGTAAAACATTGGAGTTATAGATATAGTTGTATTTTGCTGTTAAGTTCTGAAACCTGCGATCTACCGTTGTATCTTTATTCGCGACACAGCCATATGCAAGGAGGACACTTAAAAAGATGAAGAAGGGATTTAAGTTTTTGTTAGCGTAATTTTTCAAGTATGATAAATCTCTTAGGTTGATATACAATAAACAATATATGTAGAAAAATATTTATTTGGCAACAAATGTTTAATTATTCAAAGTTAATTTAATTATTGCATTAAAAAATGGAAAATCCGAAAGAAGAAAATACAAATAAAAAGGTAAACGCAGCTGCTAAATATTCTGCTATCGGCTTCCAGATGATCGCCACCATAGGTCTCCTTACTTTTATTGGTTATAAAATTGATGAACACAGAAACAGCAAAACTAATCTAATTACTGCGGCTTTTGCTTTGGCAGGAGTGGGGATTGCGTTGTATCAGGCCATTAGGCAGGCGACTAAATAATTGCTAAATGGCTTTATTGTTAGATTGTTGAACAAGATGCAGCCAACAATTAATCAATTTAACAATTCAGCAATAGGGTATTTACCTCAGTTAACCGATTATCCAGTTGAAACGGTTAACCAATCTACACAATAATTCTCTTTCTAACTAGTTACTTGATACTAAAAACCTTATCTTTGCAAAAGTTTTTATATGCTAAGAAATTATTCCATTGACTCTAGCCAAATTTACCAGTATCTATTTCATCTTCGTAGGCTTATTAATAGGCGTTATTGCCGTTTTACCTTTATTATTTCCCGATAAACAGCTTTTTGTAAACAACTTTTGGGTGATGTTTGGCTTTTTGGCCGGTATCACTTACATCGCTTACATGCTTGTTGATATTGGTGTAAAACGTGATCCTGAAGTGGGTATTATGGCCATTATGGGATCAATTGCAGTGAAGATGATTTTTTGTATGGCTTTTGTGTTGATTTACAGTATAAAAGCAAAGGGAATTGGGCTTGTATTTCTGCTTAATTTTTTTTCTTTATATTTATTGTTTACGGTCTTTGAAGTTTACTGTTTGTTACGTAACTTGCGCCACCAAAATTTAAAGTAAAAAACTGCCAATAAATGGATTGTAACCGAGTTTTTGTGTCTAAAGTTAAAAGGCTAACTATTGTTTTTACGCTTTTAATCGCGTTTTTATCTATCAAAATTGATACTTTCGCTCAGGTTGATAGCGCTGTTGTACCTATAGATAGTACTGTTGCGGAGTCTGCTCACGCTGTTTCTGGCGAGCATGGAGCCGAGGCCAATCATGGTAAAGAAAAATTCGAGCCTACCAAAGTAATTATGGAACATATTGCCGATTCGCACATGTGGCATCTTTGGGGGCATACTTCATTACCTCTTCCGGTAATTTTGTATACGCCTAATGGTTTAGAAGTTTTCTCATCTGCGAATTTTCACCACGGCGAACACGATTATAACGGTAAATACAATAACTATCGTTTAGAAGAAGATCATATTAAAGTGGTTGCTGCTGATGGTAAAGTTGATGAAGAAGCAAGTAAATCTGTTTTAGATTTCTCCATCACTAAAAATGTTGCAGCAATGTTTGTGGCCATTTTGGTAATCCTTATCGTATTTATTACAGTAGCATCATCATATAAAAAACGCGTTGGTAAAGCTCCAAAGGGTTTGCAGTCTTTTATTGAGCCTATTGTGCTTTTTGTGAGAGATGACATTGCTAAGCCGAACATTGGTCATAAATATGCAAAGTTTATGCCGTATTTGTTAACTACATTCTTCTTTCTTCTTTTTAATAACTTATTAGGTTTGGTGCCAATTTTTCCTGGCAGTGCGAACGTTACAGGTAATATTGCTTTAACTTTTGTAATGGCCTTAGGAACTTTAATTATTGTTAACATCAATGGTAATAAATATTATTGGAAGCACATATTTTTACCAGATGTTCCATTTTGGTTATGGCCTTTAATGGTTGTAGTTGAGGTTGTAGGGGTTATTTCAAAGCCGTTTGCTTTGATGGTACGTTTGTTTGCGAACATGACTGCTGGACACATTATCGTATTAAGTTTAATTTCCTTAATCTTTATTTTCGAAACATTGGCTATTGCACCTGTTTCGGTAGCATTCGTAATATTTATGGATGTACTGGAACTGTTGGTTGCGTTTTTACAGGCCTTTATTTTCACATTATTAACGGCCTTATTTATTGGTATGGCAGTAGAAGAGCATCATTAATAGAAAACTATTTTTTACAATTAATATAAATTAAATTAGTTATGGTAGGTTCAATCGCGGCAATTGGTGCCGGTTTAGCAGTAATCGGTGCAGGTATCGGTATCGGTCAAGTAGGTGGTAAAGCAATGGAAGGTATTGCTCGTCAACCAGAAGCTGCATCAAAAATTCAGACTGCAATGATTATCGCTGCTGCCCTTATTGAGGGTGTTGCTTTATTCGGTGTGGTAGTTGCATTATTAGGCTTAAACGGTTAATAAGCACTGAAGAAATTAGGTTGGGTATTTAACGATTGGTTATTTACCCTGCCTTATTAAAAAGATTGTTTTTAAAAATTAGATAAAAAATGGATTTAGTAACCCCAAGCATAGGATTGGTTTTTTGGACATCGTTAGCATTCATCTGCTTATTGATCCTACTTAGAAAATTTGCATGGAAACCTATTTTAGGTGCAATTCACGAACGTGAGCAAAGCATTGATGAGGCCCTTAACAAAGCTGAATTAGCCAAACAAGAAATGGCTCGTTTAACCAGCCAGAATCAGGATTTGATGCAACAGGCCCGTGCAGAACGCGACGAGATTTTAAAGGAAGCTAAAACCTTGAAAGATGGTATCTTGAACGAAGCTAAAAAACAAGCTCAGGTAGAAGGTGCTAAATTGATTGAGAAAGCTAAAATCGAAATCGAAAACCAAAAGAAAGCCGCTTTAGCTGAAGTTAAAGACCAGGTTTCCTCTTTATCATTAGAAATTGCAGAACGTGTTTTACGTACTCAGTTAGATGATAAAACCAAGCAGGAAGCTTTAGTCGCAAACTTGTTAAAAGACGTTGAATTAAACTAGAATTTGAGATACTAGATTTGAGATATTAGATATGAGATAGGGTGGTAACGCTAATTCTCACATCTCACGTCTCCGGTCTCACACCTAAGAATATGTCAGAAATTAAAGTTGCAGGCAGATACGCCAAATCATTAATAGACTTAGCCGTTGAAAACAACGACTTAGAAACTTCTTATAATGATATGGTTTTGTTTGAAAAAGTGGTTGATGAAACCCCTGAACTAGAAGCAATATTAAAAAACCCGATTGTACCTTTAGATAAGAAAACTGGTATTTTAAACGGAATTTTTGCAGATAAAGTAAGCAAACTAACCATCTCGTTTTTCAAGATTGTGGTGAGCAAAGGTCGTTCTGCGATTTTATTTGCCACAGCAAAACAGTTTATACAACAATATAATTTAATTAAAGGTATTGTTACTGCTGATGTAACTACTGCATCTACTTTAAACCTGGAGGCTAAAGAACAGATTATAGCGATTGTAAAAAAAGAATTAGGCGCCAACCAGGTTATTGTTAACGAAAAAATTAACGAGAAGCTAATTGGTGGTTTTATATTAAAAGTTGGAGATAAGCAATTCGATGCAAGTATTGCCAGCGGTTTAAGTAAACTGAAAAAAGAATTTGCGCAGTAAGCGCGAGGCGATAAGCGTATAGCGTAAAACGGCAAACGCCAAACAAAAAAAATATTGCGATAAGCGGATGGCAAATAAATGCCAAGCGCCATGCGCTAAGCACTAAACATTTACAAAAAGATATAAAGTAAAATTATGGTAGAGGTAAGACCAGACGAAGTATCGGCAATTATCAGACAGCAATTGGCGGGCTTCAAATCAGAAACCGAACTGGAAGAAGTTGGTACCGTGTTGCAAGTGGGCGACGGTATTGCCCGTGTTTACGGTTTAACTAAAGTTCAATCGGGAGAGTTAGTTGAATTTGCAAACGGCTTACAAGGTATTGTATTAAACCTTGAAGAAGATAACGTTGGTGTGGTACTTTTGGGTGCTTCAGACGAGATCAAAGAAGGTGATACGATTAAACGTACCAAAAAAATTGCCTCTATTAAAGTTGGTGAAGGTATGCTTGGCCGCGTAGTGAACACTTTAGGTGAGCCTTTAGATGGTAAAGGTCCGATCTTGGGTGAAACTTACGAAATGCCTTTAGAGCGTAAAGCACCAGGTGTAATTTACCGTCAGCCGGTAAATGAGCCTTTACAAACTGGTATTAAAGCAATCGATGCAATGATTCCAATCGGTCGTGGTCAGCGTGAGTTGGTTATTGGCGACCGTCAGATTGGTAAAACTGCCGTTTGTATTGATACCATTATCAATCAAAAAGAATTTTATGAAGCAGGCCAGCCAGTGTTCTGTATTTATGTTGCTATCGGTCAGAAAAACTCTACCGTTGCTAACATTGTACGTACATTAGAAGAAAACGGCGCTTTACCATATACAGTTGTTGTTGCTGCTTCGGCTGCAGATCCTGCTCCAATGCAGTTTTATGCTCCGTTTGCAGGTGCTGCAATTGGTGAGTTTTTCCGTGATACAGGTAGACCAGCTTTAATTGTTTATGATGATTTATCTAAACAGGCAGTTGCTTACCGTGAGGTATCTCTGTTACTTCGTCGTCCACCGGGTCGTGAAGCTTATCCAGGTGACGTTTTCTACTTACACAGTCGTTTGTTAGAAAGAGCTGCGAAAATCAATGCTAACGATGATATCGCTAAAGCAATGAACGATTTACCTGAATCAATCAGACATATCGTTAAAGGTGGTGGTTCATTAACAGCTTTACCAATTATCGAAACTCAGGCAGGTGACGTATCAGCGTATATCCCAACCAACGTAATTTCGATTACTGATGGTCAGATCTTCTTAGAGTCGAATTTGTTCAACTCAGGTATCCGTCCGGCAATTAACGTAGGTATCTCGGTATCACGTGTGGGTGGTAATGCGCAGATTAAATCGATGAAAAAAGTAGCAGGTACTTTAAAATTAGATCAGGCTCAATACCGCGAGTTAGAGGCTTTCTCTAAATTCGGTTCTGATTTAGATGCTGCAACCAAATCGGTTTTAGATAAAGGTGCACGTAACGTACAAATGTTGAAACAAGCACAGTTTACACCTTTTACTGTTGAGAAACAAGTTGCAATTGTTTACGCTGGTACTAAAAACTTAATGCGTAGCGTACCAGTAGATAAAGTAAAGGAATTCGAAACAGAATATTTAACTCAATTGGAGATGCGTCATCCAGAAACTTTAGCGGCATTAAAAGCTGGTAAATTTGATGATACCATTACCGGTGTTTTAGATACTGTAGCAAAAGAGATTTCAAGTAAATATTAATTAGATACAAGTAGCGAGTATCAAGTAGCAAGACAGATAAATGAATCCAATCTTGATACTTGATACTTAATACTCGATACTTAAAGAATGGCTAATTTAAAAGAAGTAAGAAACCGGATTGCATCGGTACAATCAACACAGCAGATTACCAAAGCTATGAAAATGGTTTCGGCAGCAAAGTTGAAACGTGCTACCAATGCAATTATCGCTTTACGTCCTTATGCAACTAAACTGAAAGAGATTTTAGGTAATCTATCAGCAAGTTTAGAGGGATCGTCATCGCCTTTTATCCAGGAGCGTGAGCCCAATAAGGTTTTAATTGTTACTGTATCTTCAAACCGTGGTTTGGCTGGTGCTTTTAACATGAACGTAATTAAAGCGGCCAACAATTTAATTGCTGAGAAATATAGCGAACAGTTGAAAAACGGTAATGTGAGCATTATTTCTATCGGTAAGAAAACACAGGATTTTTACGAAAAACGTAACTATAACGTAATTGGTAATAATAATGAAGTATATGCTGCTCTAACTTTCGAAAACGTAACTAAGATTACCGATGCCATTATGGCGGGCTTTGTTAAAGGAGACTTTGATAAAGTAGAGGTTGTTTACAACCGTTTTAAAAATGCGGCAGTTCAAATTATTACTTCTGAGCAGTTGTTGCCTTTGCCTAAAACAGAAGAAACAGCAGCGGATCTAAAAACTGATAAGAAAACAACAAACGTTGATTATATTTTAGAGCCTTCTCAAGAAGAAATTGTAGAGCAGTTAATTCCTAAATCAGTAAAAATTCAGTTATATAAAGCCGTTTTAGATTCTCATGCTTCTGAGCACGGTGCACGTATGACATCGATGGACAAAGCAACTGAAAATGCAGGGGAGTTATTGAAAGCTTTAAAACTTTCATACAACCAGGCACGTCAGGCAGCAATTACAACTGAGTTAACTGAGATTGTAAGTGGTGCAGCAGCATTGAACGGATAATAGTTTGCAGTTCTTAGTGTTGAGTTTGCAGTATTAATTGCATAAAATATATAGCCCATTTCTTAATTGAGATGGGCTTTTTTATTATCGTTTGATTTTATAATCCAAAATTATTATGTTTTTTATGGATTGTAATCCAAAATTATTATATTTTTTATGGATTGTAATCCAAAATTATTATACTTTTGTGTAAGAATCTTTTATTATGATTGTTCGTAAACAGTTGGATTATGCTTTTTCAAGGCTTTTTAAAGGGAAAGCCTTTATCATCTTTGGGCCACGCCAAACAGGTAAAACTACTTTTGTTGAACAGTTATTGGCGAAGGTTGATAAAAAGACCCTGTACCTCAATGGGGATGATGCTGACGTGCGCGAAGCTTTGGCTAAACCCAATGCGGCACAAATCGCACAAATGCTCGCAGGCTACCAAGTACTTTTTATAGATGAGGCCCAACGAATTAGTGATGTGGGTTTGCTCATTAAAATTATTGTAGATCGCTTTAAGCCTGTTCAGGTTATTGCTACGGGTTCATCAGCATTTGAGTTGTCAGGTAAAATAAACGAGCCCTTAACCGGTAGAAAATATGAAATGATGCTTTTGCCATTTTCATATGCAGAACTGGTAAATGATACTGATTTTATTACCGAAGAAAGATTATTGGAACAACGTTTAATTTATGGTTCTTATCCCGAGATTATTAACGATTCGCAGAACGCAGAAGAGCATTTAAAATTACTTGCCGATAGTTACTTGTACAAAGATCTTTTTACTTTGGAAGATGTTAAAAAGCCTTTGTTATTCGAAAAAATTGTAAAGGCTTTGGCGTTACAGATTGGTAGCGAAGTTAACTTTTCTGAACTGGCCCAACTGGTAAAAGCCGATCAGAAAACGGTTGATAAATACATCAGCCTACTCGAAAAATCTTTCGTGGTTTTTAGCTTACCTGCCTTTGCAGGTAATGTGCGTAACGAAATTAAAAAAAATAAGAAAATCTATTTTTATGATACGGGTATTGTAAATGCAATTACACGTAATTTTAACCCGATAGCAAACAGGAATGATGTTGGCGCACTATTTGAAAATTATATGATTGCTGAACGGATGAAGTTTTTGCACCAGAACCAGATAGAAGCAGAATGCTTTTTCTGGCGTACCACGCAACAACAGGAAATTGATTATATAGAAAAAACAAAAGAAAAATTTTTGGCTGTCGAGTTTAAATGGAGCGAAAGGGGAAAAAATAAAATTCCACTTACTTTTACGCATGCTTACCCCGATGCAGAAACATTGTTAATATCGAAAGCTGATAGGGGAACTTTTTTGAACGGTTAAATGTTTTTGCAAAAAAAAAGTCCCATTTCTTAATTGAATTGGGACTTTTGATTTATAAATGAGAATTAATTATTTTAGTATGCTTAGTCTTAAATATCCATTTTCTATTTTCAGCGGTTTTTTATTTTCATCAAAGACATTTACATTAAATTTAGCTTCTAATAAATATCCTGATTTTCGTTTTTTTAAACTAATAATTTCAAATTTGGAATCCTTTTGATCAAGTTGCGTAACTGAAGCAGGTTTGCTTAAATCTGATTGACTATATGATTTATAAACACCTTGTTGATTTATAACTGTAAATGCAATTCCAGAAGCAGAATTGCTTCTATAAAACTCAGTTGAATATTTATATAAACCAGGAGAAAATATATCTGTTTTGTTTATTGGATAATTTAGATGACCACCATTATTTTCATTTGTTAATTCTGTTTCATTTTTATTGTATATTTTTATAAATGAGATAGCAATGTTTGTATATGGTGCTCTAATACTATATTCTCTTACAAATAGTAGAGAATCTTTGTCCCCTTCTAATAGATAGTTGAAGTTTACTCCAGAAGTAATTTTAAGATTTGATTGCGTTGTATAAGTCCAGTTCTTTTCAAAACCAATAGCACTATAGGTTTTTCCACCAATTGAGTATGATGCCGAATCTTTAAGTAATTCTAATGAGTCTTTTGGTTCAACTTTAGGACTTTCCTTCTTGCAGGCCGCAAGGAAAAATAGGGCAATAGCCATCCCTATCAGAGTTTTAGATTTCATGATAAAATGATTTTATTTGTGTGTACCCAAAAGTAGTTATTTTTATAACTAAAATTTTAATTGACAGTAAAATTATTCTGATTATTGGCTAAGGTTAGTAGTTATCCTATGACGGAAATGTATTTTGTTTCAAATTTTATAGATTTTTTTTGGTACGGTTAATTATTGGCTTTTAATATCTTTGTAGCCTAATATCAGGTTATGAAAAAATACATCCTCATTATCTTATTAACTGTTCCATTTTTTGTTAAAGCCCAAAATCCTGCACGGGATTATACCAATGCGGTACTTTGGCAGCAAACTTCAGGCGAATACAGGGCCTTATGTTTCCAGGCTTATAACTTTGCCCGTTTATCGTTAAAAGAAGCTTTATGGGCCGATACCAGTAAAAAACCAAATTGTGTAATTGTTGATATCGATGAAACCGTTTTGGATAATTCTGCTTTCCAGGGGCACGAAATTAAAAAAGGACTAAGTTATGTATCTGAAGACTGGACAGAATGGACCAATCTTGCTCAGGCCGATACTGTTCCGGGTGCATTGGCTTTTTTAAAGTTTGCAGCATCAAAAAACATCGAAACATTTTATGTGAGTAATCGCGATGAGAAAGACTATGCAGCTACGTTAAAAAATCTGCAGCACTTTGGCTTTCCTTATGCAGATGATGCACATTTAGTGGTTTCAAAAGGAACCTCAAATAAAGAACCGCGCCGCCAAAAAATTACAGAAACGCACAATATTCTATTGCTATGTGGCGATAATTTAAGCGATTTCAGTAACATTTTTTATCGCGAAAATAAAAATACCTTCGAGCAGGTAAACACAAATCAGCACCTATTCGGAAAAAAGTATATTGTGTTGCCCAACCCAATGTACGGGGATTGGGAAAAGCCTTTATATCAGGGAGAAAAACTTAGCGATAAAGATAAAGCGAAGCAAAGGTTAGAACGATTAAAAAGTTACTAAGTTTTATAATTATTCAGCAATAAGTATTACTTTTGCAGCATCATAAAAATAAACATTATGGAGAACAACGAATTAAAGCACAATACAGAAAGTATGAAAACGGCTAACCAGCCAGGAATTTATAAATTAATAATTTTTGGTGTACTGGTTTGCATGGTGGGTACTTACGCACGTTTCGCTTACGATTCGTGGCAAGTGTCATTAGCATCCTGGATTGTTTTGTTCATTGGTGCAATTATTGCTATTAAAGGTGTATTCAAAATATTAGACGCATAAGCGTTCTATTATCAAAATATAAAGCCGGTCATGTTCATTCATGACCGGCTTTTTGTTTATATACACTTCTTTTCTGAAAAGCAAATTCAGTAGGTATTAGGTTAAGGTAGTCCCGCCATCCGCTGTAGCTCCGATAGAAAAATCGGAGGCTGCCGCTCCTGTCAGGTTTATGATAGAAAGGTCTGCCTATGTAATCTAAACCTGACAGGAGCGGACGCCGAACGTAGTGAGGTAAAGCGGATGGCAAGGCTTTCGGAACCGATAAACACAGTAACCTGCTTTTCAAAAAAAAACGCCATAAAAACTTCATTTAAACCTGCGAGGTTTAATACTAGCTGAAACCGCTAAAACACCCTTCTCACGTCACTAAACCCAACATTGGGTTACCTAAATATAATTTCCGTATTAAGGGTAAATACAGCGTTAAAACTAACCAAGTACGCTACACTTCTTATGGCCATTTGAAGCAAATATTTAAAATGATTATTTATTTTGAACCACAAAATCATGAAAAGGAATATTATTGCTATAGCCATAGTTTTAACAATTTTTGGCTGCCAGAAATCGAATGAAAAGTATGCAAGCGCTGATACCGCGGTGCTGGAGCCTTTGAGCAAAGAATCTGCAGATAGTACTGCCGCTGAGAAAATCATCAAAACTGCTGATATGCGGTTTAGGGTGAAAGACGTTCAAAACACGAAAGAACAGCTTAGCAAAACCATTAAAGCGGAAGGGGGAACTGTTGCAGAGTTCTCGATCGAAAGTACTATCCAGGAAACCGATAAGGTTAAACAATCTACCGATTCACTAAAAGAAATTACTTCCTATCGCACCCAGGGTTATCTGGTGGCAAAAGTTCCGTCAGAGAAGCTGGATGAATTTACCAATACCATTGCAAGAATGGCTGTTTTTGTCGATCACCAATCGATGAAGATGGACGATCAAAGTATTGCTTATTTAGCCAATAAACTAAAGGCGCAGAACAGAGTAGATGCGATTGGAAAAATTAATAAAGTAGCCTCGAAAAAAAGTGCCAACGTCGAATCGTCTCTTTATATCAAAGATGATTATGTAGATAAGAAAATTGAGAACATGCAGATTGATAGCCGTGTGAAATTCAGTACCATTACCCTTAATTTTTATCAGGACAATACAGTAAAAACCATGATTGTGGCCAATGACAATCTGTACGACTACCGCCCGGCATTTGTAAACAGGCTTTGGTTGGGGATTGTAAACGGATGGACGATTTTTAAAGAAATCATCATCGCAATTTCCAATTTATGGATGTTAATATTAGTTGGTTTTGCAATCTTCTTCACTGTAAAATATTTTATTCGTAAGAAAAAGTTAGCAATCGAAGAAGCAACTAAAAATAGGATTGATCAGGCTGCCAACAATAAATAGCTTATTTCATTTCATTATCGCGCCATGGTTCGTGTCCGCACGAACCATTTTATTCTCTACCAAGAAAGATTGCTTCACTCTTATGATCGGAGACTCACGAACTACGAATTCTTTAAGATTATTTTTTCGCCTTAACCGCTATACCTTTAACCTTAGTTTTATTATCGCTTACAAAAGATTCCCAGCCCGAATAGGTTTTTGATTTACCGCCTGTGGTAATTTTCTGAAAAGAATGGCAAACAGCAACAGCCAAACCATCGGTAGCATCTAAAAATTCGGGTGTTTCCTTAAAATTTAATAAGCGTTGCAGCATGGCTGCTACCTGTTCTTTAGTGGCGTTTCCACTGCCGGTAATGGATTGTTTGATCTTACGTGGAGAGTATTCGGTAACTGAAATATTTCTGGACAACGCTGCTGCAATAGCAATACCCTGCGCACGGCCAAGTTTTAATAAAACCTGAATATTTTTACCATAAAATGGTGCCTCGATAGCCAGAACATCAGGTTTATATTGATCGATTAAAACCACTGTTTTTTCGAATATCCGTTGAAGTTTGAGGAATGGATCGTCTAAGTGGGTCATTTTAACCACTCCCAAACTGATCAATTCCGTTTTATTTCCCTTTTCTAAAATTACGCCATAACCCATCACCGCCGTTCCTGGATCAATGCCCATAATCACCCGTTCCTTTTTTTCGTTCAACATTACAGCAATATTAAGCATATTTGCAAACTAAAAAGATAATCTTGACAGGCAAGAACAAAAAAATATTATCGCTTTTTATCAAAGTTGCAATTGTAATGTTTGCCTTTTGGTTTATTTACCATAAACTCGTTGCGAATAAAAATCTTCACGATTTCAGTACATTATTAAAAGATATCCCTCAGATAGAAATAATCTCGGTAATCGGTATAGTGGTATTTCTGATGTTTGTAAACTGGTTTTTAGAGGCAGGTAAATGGAAATACTTAATGAGCCATATCGAACCCATCAGTTTTTACAGGGCCATCGAATCTGTTTTCTGTGGTTTAACGCTTGCTATTTTTACACCCAACAGACTAGGAGAATATGGAGGCCGTGTATTTTTCCTCTCTCCCCGAAGAAGAATTGTTGGGATAGTGGCCATGAGTGTGGGCAGCATCGGTCAATTGGTGCTGACCAATGTTTTCGGAGCCATTGCAGCCTGCTTTTTCGTGTACCGCTTTATCCCGATCGATAGGGTACTATTTGTTGCTTTGGTTTTTTTTGCGGTAATTTTTTGCCTGTTTTTTCTGGTTTTTTACTTTAACATCCGTTGGTTAAACGGGATTTTATTATCCTTTAAATTCACCAGGAAATATAAGAAATTTTATAGCATTTTGGCCAGGTATAAAAAACGGGAACTATTCAAAATTATTACTTATTGTTTTGCCCGTTACCTGATATTCAGTTCGCAATATTTTATTCTATTTATCTGGCTGGTGCCTGGATTGCACTATGCAGATATTGTGATGATGACCTGTTTGCTATTTTTGGTACAATCGGCACTGCCTTCACTGGATCTTTTTGATGTTGGTATTAGAAGTGTTACTGCAGTTGAGCTGTTTAAACATGTAACCGATCAACATGTGGCTGTTATTGCATGTACCGCAAGTATCTGGCTCATAAATATTATAATTCCTGCTATCTTAGGCACTTATTTCGTTTTTAAACTCAATTTTTTTGGAAATCTTAAATCTAATTAGTCTTATATCTGCTGCTTTAACCTTAATTTATGGTTTTTTAGTGCTTAATTTTATCAGAGGATGGCATAACCTCGTCTATTTTACGCCACAAAAATCTGATCCCCGAACCAAAGCTTCTATTATAGTTGCTGCAAGGGATGAGGAAGAGAATATCGCCAAAACAATTAATGACCTGATTGCTCAGCAATATCCTAAAGTTTTAACAGAGATTATTATTATTGATGACCATTCTACTGATAGAACCGCAGAAATTGTGTTGAGCTATGCCGACAGTAATGTGAAGCTAATTAAGTTAAATGAGGATAGGGCATTAAACTCGTATAAGAAGAAAGCAATACAAACAGCTATCGGCACCTGCTCCGGCGATCTGATCATTACCACTGACGCGGATTGCAGGATGGGAAATAATTGGCTGGTTACCATTGTAAATTTATACGAGCAAAAGAACTATAAAATGATCTCTTCGCCTGTAGCTTATTTTCAGGAGAAAAGTTTCTTTGAGCGATTACAATCCTTGGAATTTCTTTATCTTATTGGCTTAGGAGCATCTACTATAGGAAACAAACAGCCATCTACTTGTAACGGTGCAAATTTGGCCTACGAAAAAACAACTTTTTATGAAGTTGGTGGCTTTCAGGGAATAGATGATCTGGCATCAGGCGATGATGAGTTGCTGCTGCATAAAATTGCGGCCAAATATCCAGATCAGATTGGTTTCCTTAAAAATAGAGAAGCCATTGTGTACACTCATGCAAAAGAAACCTTAGGCTCGTTTATACAGCAGCGCAAACGTTGGGCTTCAAAGAGTACCCGTTATAAAAACAAGGCGATTATTGTTTTGGGAGTGTTGATCTGGATCTTCAACCTATCTATTCTTGCAAATTTTATTACCGGACTTTTTATTCCGGGTTTTTTAACCATCACATTTTATCAATTATTGGTTAAAATGGTTTTAGAAACATTATTTTTATGGGATGTAACCGGCTTTGCCAAAAGGCGCAGTTTACTCATTTTAATACCTGTTTTAAATGTGCTTCATGTAGTTTACATGGTGTACATCGGCATTGCCGGAAACAGCGGAAAATACAATTGGAAAGGCAGAATGGTTAGGTAATGGATAATAGCCCGTCAAAAAAAGTATGGTTAAAGTTTAAGCGGAATAAATTTGCTTTCGGCGGATTGGTTTTTATTTTACTGTTAATGATAATGGGCATTTTGGGCTACCTGATTATGCCAGATGATTCTCCAAATGCAAATGTTCAGATTCTTCAATTAAATAAAAAGAAACCGGGGAGTACATTTACATTTTTAATTATCAGCCGGAACCCTAAAATAGAAAAGCTTAACTTTTTTGAGCGGATGCTGAATGGGCAGACACCAAGCTTTAAAAGTATCCCAATTACTTCTTACCAGATAAAAGATAAAGATGTTTTTGTACAGGAATATATTGGTGAGGATGAAAAAGCTAAGGGAACCAGGTATGAACTTAAGGATTTGTGCCCTGCTTGCATAGTGCCCTCCAAAACAGGAACACCACAAGCACTCTTCGAAAAAAATAATATATACAAAAAGACTTATATTTTAGGAACTGATATTTATGGCCGGGATTTATTAAGCCGGTTGATTTTAGGTATTCGTGTTTCATTATCGGTGGGTTTAATGGCGGTTCTCATCTCTCTTTTTATTGGCGTGAGTTTAGGAGCCATTGCGGGTTATTTTGGTGGCCGCGTAGATGCAGCCGTCAGTTGGTTTATGAATGTGGTTTGGTCATTACCGTCATTGCTGCTCGTTATTGCGATATCTTTCGCTTTGGGGAAAGGCTTTTGGCAGATCTTTATTGCAGTTGGTTTATCAACCTGGGTAGATGTAGCCCGATTAGTGCGTGGGCAGGTGATGGCTTTAAAAGAAGTAGAGTTTGTTGAAGCTGCCAGAGCCTTAGGTTTTAGCACCAGCCGAACGATTATCAAACACATATTGCCAAACATCGCCGGTCCGATTTTAGTGGTGGCCTCATCCAATTTTGCATCTGCTATATTGTTAGAAACCGGCTTAAGCTTTTTAGGCTTTGGTGCGCAACCACCTATGCCAAGCTGGGGGAGCATGATTAAAGAACATTATGGTTATATTATTATGGATGCAGCTTACCTCGCCGTTTTGCCCGGTTTAGCCATTATGTTTACAGTATATGCCTTTAATGTACTTGCCATAGGTTTACGTGATGCCTTTGATGTAAAAGGGCAAAATGTAACTGTCTAAAATTCTTCCATAAAAAAAGCAGTACCATTACGATACTGCTTTATCCTTAAAAGCAAAAGTTAAGCCGTTGCAGTTAGCGTGTTCCCTGAAACAGTAAGCGGATAAACTTTTAGTGCGCTCGTGGTTCCGCCGTCACTTGGTTGGGCCAAAATGCTTCCCGAAGTGGTATACCTCGAACTATGTAAGCCACATTGAATATAATTACTGGTCTGAATAAAACTTAATGCACCACCCTGGTGCGGGCAAACCGCTTGTGTGGCTACAAATGAGGTGTTGGCATTTCCAGCAGCAGTACGGATGAATAATATGCTGTTTACGGTGACAGATGCGCCAACTGTTAGTAATTGCGTGCTCAGATCAACACTTGCGGTAGTGCCTGAAGGAACACCACCGCCATTTGGTTTACTGGGCTCTGGTGAATCGCTTTTTTTTCCACAGGCCGAAAAGCAGGCACCTGTGCATACCAAGGCTACGCCAAGGCCTAAAGATTTGATAAATTCATTACGTTCCATAATTGTTTTGTTGGTTTGTTTTTGGTTGATTTTGAACTACTTTGCTTTTTTCTTATCGAAAGAAAACCTACGTGCTATACTAAAACCCCAGCGGTATTGCCCTTTAAGCCAAGAAGTATTGGTGTCGGTAATAAACTGTGATTCCTGTATTGCGGTGGCGTTGGTGAAGTTGAGGTGAAAAATGTGACCTCCGGTTTCAAACTCCAACCCGGCACCAAGCGTTTTGTAATATTGTGTTCCCAGTGTGCTTTCGAGATAAGCTTCTTTGTTTTTATCCCTGAATGGAATGGTATAATCGGCTACAAAAGCCATGCGTTTGGTAATTTTAATACGGCCACCAACAGACAAGGCAAGCATATCGTTTTGATCACCAAAAACGGTAAAATTGCGGTGTACATACGATGGCATTATTAGCATTGAAAAGTTTGAATTAAACTTACGGGCAATTACGGCTTGCACCACATAAGTTAAGCGATCCTGGAATTCGCTAAATGCATTTGCAGCGGTGGGGTCGGTTGAAGCTTTCGCTGCAGAAACGGTAGTGCTGCCGAATAAGGTTACTGCAACAGGTATTTTATCATCAGCAGTTTGCTCCAGCAAACGGTATTTTAAATTCCCTTCGTAAAGCTGTGTTACCACACCGGCTCCTTTTGCCCTTGATAAACCAACGGAAAGTCTATCGCTGATTCCGTATTCAAAGCCAATTCGGATATCTGTTGATTGATCCAGCCCAAAAAAGTTTTTGGTACCACCTGCACTGCCTGCAATATCGCCAAAACGGTGATCTACCCTAAAATCCAGTTCATTTTTATAAATGGTTTCATTGGTTTGGATGTTGATCAGTTTGGTTGCCTTAAAAGTAGCCTGTACATTCTTTTTTTCAGCAGGCATTTGTAATGCTTTTTCGAGCGAATCTTGTGCAAAAGCTAAAGTTGGCAAGAGGGTAATAGATAGGTATAAAAGAGATTTTAGACGAAATTTCATAAGTTTTATTTTTTGGGTTGATAAATAGCGGTCATTTTTACCTGTATGGTTTCTGCAATCTGTTTAAAAACGATCGTTGGGATTTTGATACCATGATCGGCCAGTTTTACATTAAATGTAGAAGTAGCTTTTGCCTCATCGCCGGTAATTACTAACGATCCCTTTGTTGTATATTCTTTGGTTACGCCATGGATTTGCAGGTTACCCTTAACCGTAACAGGATAAGTACCAGGTTTTGAAAAATCGATCTGTTCTACAATTTTTCCTTTAAAATCAGAAGTTGGGAACTTATCGCTCTCCATATAATTTTCGTTAAAATGCTCCTGCATCAGTTTTTTCTTAAACTGAAAAGAAGTATTGTTGATTTTGAAAATGATATCGTTGGTTTTGGTATTAAGTGCCGAAGCACCTGTTTTACTCTGTGCATCGATATCTTCTACAGGTGTTGAAGAAAAAAATGAAGAGGTTACGCTTTTACTTACCCAGATCTGCGCTTTTATGCCTGTGCATAATAACAAGGCTATTAAGGTGAAAAATAGTTTTTGCATCGGTGTTTTGTTTAAATTTTAATGGAAACATCTTGATTTAGCGTTAATGTTTATTTGTTATTCTGGCATGCCTTTATCAACCCAGGCTTGTAATAACTCTCTTTCACTGGCTGTTAGAGATCCACCTTTTGGCATTGTTTTGGTAACCAGAACAGCATTAGCTACGCGGGTATCATTTTTTACAGAGGCAAAGCCATTAAATAACCAGATAGATTTAAGTGCGCCATTTGGACCATGACAGTTGTTACATTTGGTTTGGAAAAGTGCACCTGCAAAATTGGTATAGGTTACATTGGCAGTGGTTACCGCTGTCGGACCCGTAGGAGCTGCTGGTTTTAATTCCTCAGCCTGCCTTTTAGAACAGGCAAAAAGTAAGGCCGTAATTGCGGCTAATAAAAAGATTGAATTTTGTTTTTTCATAGATATTTAATTAAGGTTAAAATTGGTGGTAGATTCATTTCTATATCTTCATGTTCGATTGAGGTGCAATTGAAATTTTATGGCGATGGCCGATTTTTAAAATTTATGTTCTGTTTGTTTGAAAAGCATAACTGTTTTTGAAATAAGCATAGTTTTTTATGTAATTTTTGCTGAAATCTTAATCGTTACGTAGCTTTCTTGGGATTGGTTGCCTGGAATAAAAAAAAAGCCGTTCCGATTTTACATCGGAACGGCTTTCGGGATAAATTGTATCTGAAACCTAGTTAAAATCTTCGGCTTTTAAAGGCGGATTAACTTTAATGTCTTTAATCACAACTGAAAATTCCTGGGAACCTTGTGGGCTTGTCACCGATTGAGTTAAGGTAAACGGAAATAACACATCGCCAACTTTCTTGTAGTTTGAATATTCGGTAGACTGACTAATTTCAGCCCCACCTTTGGTAATGGTACGCTCATCTTTTAAAAGTAAACCCGATTTGGTGTCGTAATATTCAGTTTTCTTTTTGCCAGAAGGAGAAGTGATGTTTAACTTAAAAGCATCAGCAGTACCAACTTTTGCCGTACCTGCAGATTCAATTTTAGTTCCATCAGTAGCATAATACAGTTGATTACCATAACCTTTATCCTCTTTCTTTTCAGTCAAATCATCGCCAGATAATTCAGCTTTCTGGCCCATTTGCATTGTGTATCCTGTTTTACCATTGTAAGCCTGTTTCATCGCAGTTTGGCCACCCATAGAAATTTCCATGCTGCTTAAGTTAGGGGCCATATTTTTAATGGTAACGGCAAGCTTTTGACCTTGCATTTCCATTTCACCGTTTTGCTGTAATGAAGGAAATGGCCAAAGCAAAAAGAATTTCTTAATTTTTTATAGAGGTTATGACAAAATCCTGAGCATATTTTCCGCTGTTTTAGATTATCGCACCCATTGTGGTTTCATTGTTTTTAATGATGCGAAACGATCAAGGCACAAGCGAGGAATTATTTCTAAATAAGTTAATTTCGGTTTTTCCATTGAGGGTGAATAGAAAATAATGATTGCCACTTAAATATGGGTTTAAATGAAAAAAGTAATTATTTAAACTCTCATTTTATATTTTATCGTCGTGAGATATTGGTTTCAATTCAACTTATCTAAGTTTTTTTGCTCATTTAATACAACTGGTAGTTTATAATATATGGATGATTTTGTGAATTATGAGACTTATGTAATTTTATTAGCTAAACTTTTTCAAGTTAGTCATCTTTTTAATAATATAATTATTTGTTTAGGTGAAAAAATAATTTTGATTTCTTTATTTTTATTCTTAATTTGAGTAAAAGGCACTTGGGATAGATACTACTTATATCGTTTTAATACTATTAATAAGAAACAAAACAATGAAAAAATTAAAATTAAGTACAAGCACCTTTAACAGAGGTGAAGTGTTAACTAGAGCACAATTAAAAAAAGTATTTGGAGGAGATACTGGGTCTGGATCTGGAACAGGATCTGGGCAGGATATTTGTGGGCCTAATGGGCCAATGTTTCATACATTTTGCATACCTGGCCCTCAAGATACAAGTTACCCTTGCACACCTGGTTGGCCGATGGGAGGTCTTGTTTGTCCTAATGGTGGGATATGCTGCAGTCTTCTTTCATGATTTTAAATAAAAAAGCGAGTATTAACACTCGCTTTTTTTAATATATTTTATCTCCAGGACTTATATTGGTTAATTAATCCGTTGGTAGAACTATCATGGCTCGAAACTTTTTCGTTGTCCGCCAGTTCAGGAAGAATCTTTTTGGCCAATTGTTTGCCAAGTTCTACTCCCCACTGATCGAAACTAAAGATGTTCCAGATAATTCCCTGAACAAATATTTTATGTTCGTAAATGGCTACTAAGCTACCTAAAGTATATGGAGTTACTTTTTTTAACAATATTGAGTTTGTCGGACGATTGCCTTCGAATACTTTAAACGGAGCAATTTTTTCAATTTCTGAATCAGATTTACCTTCCTTCTTTAATTCGGCAGTTACTTCTTCTTCGGTTTTACCGTTCATTAATGCTTCTGTTTGTGCAAAAAAGTTCGATAATAAGATAGGATGATGATCGCCCAGTGGGTTTAAGCTCTGTGCCGGAGCAATAAAATCGGCAGGGATAATCCGGGTACCCTGATGAATTAACTGATAAAAGGCATGCTGACCATTTGTACCTGGTTCACCCCATATAATCGGCCCGGTTTCATAATCAACCTCGTTGCCGTTTCTATCAACATGTTTGCCATTACTTTCCATATCTCCCTGTTGGAAATAAGCAGCAAAACGATGCATATATTGGTCGTAAGGTAAGATAACCTGCGTTTCAGCATTATAGAAATTGATATACCAAACGCCTAATAAACCTAATATTACCGGTAAGTTACTTTCAAATTCGGCAGTTTTAAAGTGGTTATCAGTTGCGTGTGCACCAGCCAGCAGTTGTTTAAAATTATCGAAGCCTATACTTAATGAGATCGATAAGCCGATAGCACTCCATAAAGAGTAACGACCGCCAACCCAATCCCAAAACTCAAACATATTTTCGGTATCGATACCAAAAGCAGAAACGTCTTTGGCATTGGTCGATAATGCTGCAAAGTGTTTAGCAATATCACTTTCTTTGCCGCCTTTATCTAAAAACCAGGTACGGGCAGAGTGTGCATTCGTCATGGTTTCTTGCGTAGTAAAAGTTTTTGATGCAACTAAGAATAAAGTCGTCTCAGCATTTAATCCCGATAAAGTTTCGGCGATGTGTGTGCCATCAATATTCGAAACAAAGTGAATATTTAAGTGGTTTTTATAATGTTTCAAAGCTTCGGTAACCATTACAGGCCCTAAATCCGATCCACCGATTCCAATATTTACCACATCAGTAATGGCTTTGCCAGTATAACCTTTCCATTCACCGCTGATGATGCTATTACTAAATTTCTCCATTTTAGTCAATACTGCATTTACTTCAGGCATTACATCTTTGCCATCAACTAAAATTGGCGTATTGCTTAAATTACGTAAGGCGATGTGAAGTACCGAACGGTCTTCGGTTTCATTAATCTTATCACCGTTATACATTGATTTTATGGCTTCATCCAATTTACACTCTCGCGCCAATTGAATTAAGAGTGCTAATGTTTCGTCGCTTATGCGGTTTTTGCTGTAATCCAGTAGAATATCCTCAAAAAAAACAGAAAATTTATTGAAACGATCTGCATCTTCAGCAAAAAGATCTTTAATGCTTTTTTGATTAATATCTATAAAATGATCGGCTAAATACTTATAGGCCTCAGTTTCTGTGAAATTTACTTTAGGTAACATAATCTTTGTTTTTTTGTAAAAGTAATAAAGCAAAAATTTAAAATTGTCTTTTTATTGTTCTAAATCAATAAGAATTTTTAATGTTGATTAAACTAAGAAGAGTTGTCAACTTTAATAGCAAACCTGCCATTAAAGTTGACAACTCTAAAATCCATTTTGGAAACCTTAGTGCCGATACTTGCAGACTCCTATCGTTATCTGTTCAGGTAAAACCAAATTCCATCTCTTCCTAAAATTGATTATCTTAGGGCAACCTAAACTAAACCATTCATTTATGAAGAAAATATCCCTGATCGGTTTTTCGCTACTGGCGTTAAATTCTTTTGCACAAAAATCAGATTTAAGGCCATTGGTTTCAAAAAAAGCGGATGCCATTGAACAAAAAGTAATTGCCTGGCGACGTGACTTTCACGAACACCCAGAGTTAGGAAATACCGAAGTAAGAACAGCCGGTATTATTGCAAAACATTTAGAATCTTTAGGGATAAAAGTAACCACCGGCGTTGCCAAAACAGGAGTAGTTGGTGTGCTAAAAGGAGGGAAACCAGGCCCTGTAGTAGCTTTACGTGCTGATATGGATGGCTTACCGGTTACCGAGCGGGTAGATGTTCCATTTGCATCGAAAGTGAAAACACAGTATAACGGACAAGAGGTTGGTGTCATGCATGCCTGTGGGCATGATAGTCATGTGGCCATTTTAATGGGGGTAGCAGAAGTGCTGGCATCTATGCAAAAAGATATTCAAGGGACGGTGAAATTTATATTTCAGCCTGCTGAAGAAGGTGTGCCTGCGGGAGATGAAGGTGGCGCAGCATTAATGATTAAGGAAGGTGTGCTCGAAAATCCTAAAGTTGATGTGATTTTCGGTTTACACATCAACTCTCAAACTGAAGTTGGTGATGTAACTTATCGCCCGGGTGGAACAATGGCTGCAGTTAACGATATGAAGATTACTGTTATCGGTCGCCAGGCGCACGGGGCTTACCCCTGGAGCAGTATCGATCCGGTGGTGGTTTCCGCTCAGATTATCAATAGCCTGCAAACCATCGTGAGTAGGAATTTAAATGTGACCGAAAACCCCGGAGTGGTTACCATTGGAGCCATTAATGGTGGTGTGCGATCGAACATTATCCCCGAAAAAGTAGAAATGTTAGGTACAGTGCGCAACTTTAGTAAGGAAGATGAGGCCATGTTTATCGAAAGGATTAAAACCATCGCTATCAAAACAGCTGAGGCAGGTGGCGCAACAGCCGAAGTGAAAATTCCTTACAGTAATCATTATCCGGTTACCTTTAATAATATTGCACTAACCGAAAAGATGTTGCCAAGCATGGAATTAACAGCAGGTAAAAATCATGTGAAATTAAAACCACCAGTTACCGGTGCAGAAGATTTCTCTTTCTTTCAGGAAAAAGTACCTGGTTTATTTGTGTTTTTAGGAGGGATGCCAAAAGGTAAAGATCCGTTAAAAGCAGCATCGCACCACACTCCGGATTTTTACCTTGATGAAAGCGGGTTTGTTTTAGGGGTTAAATTACTCTCTAATCTAACGTTGGATTATATGTCGATGAAAAAATAAGAGGTTCATTTGTTATTGGTTTATTAGTCATGGTGCATGAATAAAGAAAATAAAATTGGTTAACAAACAATAAGGATCAGTTTTAATTGAAATTGCTTTCTGCCATGCGCTATGCTCAAAGCGATTTTATATATTTGTTCCATGACCAAAGAAAATATTCAGGATTTAAGGGACAGAGTAACGTCGCTGAGG
The DNA here is from genome assembly GCF_014947265.1 of Pedobacter sp. MR2016-19. Taxonomy (NCBI): domain Bacteria; kingdom Pseudomonadati; phylum Bacteroidota; class Sphingobacteriia; order Sphingobacteriales; family Sphingobacteriaceae; genus Pedobacter; species Pedobacter sp. MR2016-19. Next base: position 55,635 of record NZ_JADCNK010000018.1, on the reverse strand, counting down.
AGGTATCTTTGACGTTGATGAGCTACTTTACGCCATCCGCGAAGAAGAAAAATTAACAATGGCGCCCGATTTCTGGGACGACCCTAAAAAAGCAGAAAAAATTCTTGCCGAAATCAGTTCAAAGAAAAAATGGACGGATGGCTTTAACCAAACCAGCAACGCGGTAGAGGATGCAGTGGTGATGTTTGAGTTTTTTCAATCCGGAGATGCTTCAGAAGCTGAACTTCAGGATCAGTTCGAGATTGCCAAAACTGCTGTAGAAGAACTCGAACTTAAAAATATGCTGCGTAGCAAAGAGGATCAGCTTTCTGCGGTATTACAAATTACTGCCGGGGCTGGTGGAACTGAAAGTTGCGATTGGGCTTACATGCTCATGCGGATGTACATGATGTGGGGTGAAAAGAACGGTTACAAAATTACCGAGCAGGATAGCCAGGAAGGGGAGGTTGCAGGGATAAAATCGGTAACGCTTCAATTCGATGGCGATTTTTCTTACGGATATTTAAAAGGTGAAAATGGGGTGCATCGTTTGGTACGGATATCGCCTTTCGACTCGAACGCCCGTAGACATACTTCTTTTGCCTCGGTATATGTTTATCCTTTAGTTGATGATACCATTCAGATTGATATCAACCCAGCCGATATTGAATTTGAAACATTCAGGGCGGGTGGTGCCGGCGGACAAAATGTAAACAAGGTTGAAACCGCAGTACGTTTATACCATAAACCATCGGGTATTATTATTAAAAACCAGGAGTCGCGATCGCAATTACAGAATAAAGAGAATGCGATTCGGTTGCTTAAATCTCAATTGTATGAAATCGAAGAACGGAAACGTAATGAAGCAATTGCTGCAGTAGAAGGATCGAAGAAAAAGATAGAGTGGGGTTCGCAAATCAGAAGTTATGTTTTGGACGACAGGCGCGTGAAAGACCACCGTACCAATTACCAGACCTCTAATCCTGACGCAGTTTTAAACGGCGATATAAATGATTTTTTGAAGGCTTATTTAATGGAGTTTTAAATTGAGCCCTCAGCTCAATTAATTGTAAATTTTGTATATTTGACTAAAGCAGGGCTTTATTAATCTCAACCATTATGGATACATTGATCATAGAATTAACCAATCAAAAAGCTTATAAACTTTTGAAGGAATTGGAAGAATTGCATCTTATCCGAGTGATTAAAAAAAACATCAAAACTTCTGAACTTCGCAATCAAATTAAAAATCAGATGAATGAGAAAGCCATTGATGCACAATTAAATGATTTGCGTGGAGAATGGCAGAGAGATATTTAATTGATACGTCGGCGGCCATAAAATATTTAAATGGAACCTTCTCTCCAAAAGGTTTGAAATATATGGATGATATCGTGGATGTAGAATCTGTGATGTCGTTTATTTCAGAAATAGAATTACAGGTATGGAAGCCAACAAATCCAGATGATATTATTGTATATCAAAAATTTGTATCAATTTCAATTATTTTAGGCCTGCAGGATGGAATTATTGCTGAAACGATTAGGGTTAGAAAAACACACAACTTAAAACTGCCTGATGCATTAATAGCTGCAACTTGTTTAGTAAATAACCTGACTCTTATAGCAGATAATGATAAAGATTTTGCTAAAGTTACATCCTTGAAATGTGTTAATCCGAGTACTTTATAGTTATGAATAAACTTTTTTTAATATCAATAATGCTTCTTTATTTCATTACAGCAAATGCCCAGGAAATTGTGCCCCTATACCAGGGAGAAATTCCAGGTGCTAAGCCAACTCCTGCTGATTATTTAGAAAATACCGAAATTCGCTCAAATGGCACTTTAAGTATTACCAAAGTATCAATACCTACATTAACTGTTTTCGAAGCACCTAAAAACGTTGCCACCGGTACAGCGGTAATCATTTGCCCGGGTGGTGGTTATGGCGCCTTGGCTTTTAGTCATGAAGGAACTGATGTAGCTAAACGCTTTAATGCCATTGGAGTAACCGCCTTTGTATTGAAATACCGTTTGCCGAGCGATGAAATTATGGTTGATAAGACCTATGGACCGCTGCAAGATGCACAGCAAGCCATTTATCTGGTTAGAAAAAATGCGAAAAAATATAAGATTAAAACCAATAAGATTGGGATTATGGGCTTTTCTGCAGGTGGACATTTTGCATCAACTTTGATTGCTCATTATAACGATCTCAAAATTTCTGATCCAGAAAAGATAAATCTGAAACCAAATTTTGCTGCATTAATTTATCCTGTAATTAGTTTCGAAGAATCAGTACATACAGGTACTATGAAGAATTTATTGGGGCCAAATCCTGCTGATAGTTTAAAACATTATTTCTCGGCCAATAAAAATGTGAATAAAAAAACGCCCCCTGTTTTCTTTGTACATGCTAAAGATGACAAAACCGTTCCTTATGAAAATAGTGTTTTAATGAATGAAGCACTAAAGCAGAATAAGGTAGATACTGATATTTATCTATATGAAAAAGGTGGACATGGCTTTGGTCTGATTAATAAAACTTCAGATGTAGACTGGTTTAACTTATTGGCTACCTGGATGAAGAAAGAGAAATTTTGATATCCTCAATGATTTTTAACCTCTTCACCTGATTTAATTTAAACCACTTTAAACTTATTTGATAAGCCAAATAGAAATTTAAACATTTAAATAAAGCCTGATCATGATTTGTGGTCAGGCTCTTGCTTTTATATCGTTTTTACATTTTTCGGTGAACAAGCTATAAATCCCATTTTACCACTCTATTTTTACGATTTAACCCCTTATTTTTTAGTTATGGTTTGTATAAATTTGCTTACGTATATGTCATTTTTGACTTTGATGCTGCAAATGATCTAACCACATACGTAAAATATACAAGCAGATTTACAGTTTTGAATTTAATATGCTTTTATTCAGTTTTTATGAAGTTAGGTCAAACGTAATGCTTTTACAATTAACCAAATATTTACCTAATTCAAAAAAAATGAGAAAAGAAACAATGAAATGGAGCCTGCTATTGGTATGCTTGTTTACCGGGCTTTTATCTTGCAAAAAAGATAAGGCTGAAATTAAATCTGAAAATGGCCAGGTTAAAGCCTGGGAGACATTAATTGATGGCAATTCTTTTGCCAGCTATGCTAATTTTGAGGCACAGTGGAATTACAACTATCCCTGGGGTACTGATCATAATGGTTCGGCACGTATGGTGGGCAGTTCTTCTAACCATAATCAGATCTCGTTAAGTGGAGGAGTATTAACAATTAAAGCTACCCGCTTAGCTACATCACCTGGAAATAGTACAGCTAATGGCTTTACCAATGTGGCCATTTGGTATAACTCCGGCGCATGCCATGCCAAGCAACAGGTGCTCATTAATGATCAGTTTCCCAGTTATACCATTTCAGGAGATTTTGCCGTGCCAACAAGTAAAGGTACCTGGCCTGCATTCTGGATTACGGGCGTTAATTCGTGGCCACCAGAAAGCGATATTATGGAATTTAAAGGCAATAATACCAATTGGCAAAACACTTATGATGGTGGTTGGGAAAATAAACTTACAGCAGTTTCTAGTGCAGGTTCGTACCACAATTATAAATGCTGGTACAACAAAGTAAGTGCAACTGATGTAGATTGCCATTATTACATTGATAATGTTTGGGTGGCCAAGCATACCATGAGTAATTCGGTAAATAAACCCATGTGGCTAATCATCAACATGCAAATGGAAGGTGATAGTGGCGCTCCTGGTCCGTCTGGTAATACTTTGTACACTGGTAAAAACATTTACCTGGGTAGAGAAAGAGCTTTCTAGTTGCTTAAACAATAATTAATTTGGAGGTAGCATTGCAGCTGCCTCCATTTGTATCATAAATAAAATATGAACAAATATTTATTCTTTCTTGGCGGTATATTGCTCTGTGTTTTACTAACGCAGTGCAAAAAGGATGAAATAACAACGCCACAAAACAATGTTGCTTTATTGATTAACAGGATTAATCTGCTAAGACAGAGCGGATGTAATTGTGGAGCTGAATATATGGCACCGGTACCCAGCTTATCTTCAAATAACCAGTTGCAAAATGCAGCAATAATGCATGCAAAAGACATGGCAGAACAAAACTATTTTGATCATTTATCTCCAGATGGCGGTACTCCCGCCGAACGTGCATTAAGCGCAGGTTATAAAGGTGATTTTAGGGCAGAAAATTTAGCCAAGGGATATTCTAAGGTAGATCAGGTCATTACCGCGTGGAAAAATAGTATAAGCCATTGTAAAGCCATGATGGATGCTAAAAGTAGTGAAGCTGGTGCAGGTATGGCGCAAAACTATTGGGTAGTAGCCTTTGGTAGGTCCTTATAATCTTTTATTGTTTTATCAATCACGTTCAGTAAGCCATTGCTATACAAATCATTAGCTAATTCCCAGAACATGATGCCATTTAAATTTTGATCAATTACATATTTGGTTTTTAATGAAATTGATTTTGGATCATCAAAAGTAACGAAATACCGGGTTTTCGGATTATAATAATAAGGAGCTTTCGCTACCTCATCCCAATAATAAGTATAGCCATTTTTGGTTGAGAACTGTTTGTTGAAATCCTTAAAAGCAAGGCTGCTTAAAAATTTTGTTGGCTGGTATAATCCCTGGTTCGCATTGGTCGTGTTTTGAAAAATACGGGCGTAGAATGCTGCTCCTAAAGCAATTTTTTGCGCAGGTACCCCCAAACCAATTAAAGCTTTTACAGCATAATCGGCTGATAAAGTTTGTTGTGGGCTAGAATATAAAGGTGAATGATGTCCACTTTGTGATGCATATCCACCTACCAGATCGTAACTCATTACATTTACCCGGTTTACCAGTGGCATCACCTTGTCCCATTCAAAGCAAGAATCGATGCTGTTTTGGGATCCTCCGGCTGCGAAACTAATCTCTGCTTCTTTGCCGAGCTTTTCTCTCAGTTCTTTAATCAATAAAGTAAAGTTATGCTTATCATCAGGCGTGTACCTGTGCCCGGGATAACCTGAAATAGCCGGGTATTCCCAGTCGATATCTATACCATCGGCCTTAAAAAAATCTAAAAGTGCTTTAGTTGTTTCAGCAAATGTTTTTCGCCCATCAGCTCTGCTAAATACTTCTGAACAAGAAGCGCAGGCACCCCAGCCACCCATGGCAATCATTACCTTTAAGTTGGGGTTACGTTTTTTGAGCTTTACCATTTTCGAAATCAAAGCCGAATCTTCAGCTGATGTGATGTTTAAACTATCGCCTTTTAAATGCCCAAAGCTGTAAATCAGGTGGCTCAGTTTTTCAATCGGGAAGCGATCTATTACCGTATTTTGCCCGCTATAATAGGCAATTACATTGGGTTTTACCGTTTTTTGCGCCTTTAGGCTACCAGCGAAAAGCATTAAAGCCATCAGGCAAATTCTAGGTAAACTACTAATTTTCTTGTACACTGGTTGGGGGAATTTAAATGCTATTTTCTGCTAAAATGTTTTGGAGTTCGTTTAATTCAGCTACTTTTTCAGTTGCTCCGGCATTTTCATAAGCCGAAATCAGGTTTCTGATTACGCGGCGGATAATATCGGTATTACTGCAGGGTTTATAATATTCGGGTAAAGCTTCTAAGTTAAGCTGACGCAAAAACTGATCCACATCATGTTTGCCAAAAATATTACCACGGTTAAAAGCATTGATATAAAATAGCACACCATACTCAGCGCCCTCTTGCTTACTATCATCAATGTAACCTAAAATAAAATGCTGCGGCAAATTAATCCCATATACGGGCAGATCTAACTTTTGAGCCAGGGTAGAATAGATAATGGCCAGCGAAATCTGGTTGCCTTTTTTGCTTTCTAAAACCTGATTTAAGTAAGAGTTTTGAGGATCGTGGTGGTTTTTGGTGTTGCCGCCAAAGCCATATTGCTGGTATAAAACGTGGTTAATCAGTTTTACTTTCTCAACAGAACTCATTTCGTACTGCAGCCCCAGCCAGATATCCCTTTTTATCTCTTCAATTTGGTTAATTACTTTTTGCTCGTCTAAATCAGGATATTGGTAACGGTTTATAATCATAGCGCCCTGTAATAAATCAAAAGCACCACTTAAATACCAAAGGTTTAGATCTTCTTTAACAGTTTTGAACTGAATTTGATGGACAATATTTTCAATGCGCTCCTGCATCAAGCCATCGAAAGATTGTTCCCAGGCATTTTCTAAATAGTGGATTACTTCACCACCATATTCAAGCAGTTTCTTTTCTACATGCTGGAATACTTCCTCGTCCGGATCATCCAACAGTTTTACTAAAGCACTTATCTCTGCGATATTTTCCATAAAACATACATACGTTTGCGGCGTTTAATTACTTTTGCAATATTATGCTATTTCAATTTATTAAAGATTACCTTAAACACCGTTTAACAGCTAAGAGCAGACATGGAACGCATTCGCCATTTGTGTACAAGCTCGCTGATGAGGTAATTTACGACTTTAACGACAAATCTGAATATAAAAATATAGAAGAGCAACGAAAAAAACTTTTTAATGACGATTCAATAATCAACGTTACAGATCTTGGAGCAGGTTCTCATCTTAATAAAAGCCGTACCAAGAAGGTGAGTCAGATTGCCAAGAATGCATTAAAAAGCCCAAAGTTAGCTAAGCTTATTTATCGGTTAGCTAAAAATACCCAGGCAAAAAGTGCAATTGAATTGGGTACCTGTTTAGGCATTACCACTGCCTATCTTGCTAAAACAGATCCACAGATCGAAATCATCACCATAGAAGGTTGTCCGCAGACTGCAGAGGTAGCCAGGAAAAATTTCCAGGATTTGGATTTAGAAAATATTGAACTCCATGTGGGCAACTTTGACTTAATTTTACCCGATATTATTGCCCGCCAGCCCAGCCTCGATTTTGTATATATCGACGGAAACCACCGGAAAGATGCTACTTTGAATTATTTTAAATGGTGCCTGCCAAAAGTTACCGAAAATTCGTTACTCATTTTTGACGATATTTATTGGAGCGAAGGAATGAAAGAAGCCTGGACTGAAATTAAAAACCACCCTGATGTTACGGTAACCATCGATTTATTTTGGATTGGATTGGTTTATTTTAAAAAGGGGCAGGTTAAAGAACATTTTAAACTTAAGTTTTAAACCCATGCAGGAACCGAAATTAGCAGGCATTCAAAAACGATCAGCACTTTTTGTTTTGCTGCTTAGCCTTTTCTCAGGAATTGCAGCTTACCTGCTTTCATTTCTTTGTAAAATGGATACCCTTACGCATATTATGTTTGGGTGGGATGTTTTTTGTGTGGTGTTAAATACCCTCCATTGGTATATGTTTTTTCATACCTCTGCTGCCGAAACTCATTTAAAAGCCAAAATGCAGGATGAAACCCGTGGAGAAATTTTTGTCATTGTAGTGGTTTCTACTTTCGCCGGTTTACTGGCGGTAATTCTATTGCTAATTAATAAGGATATTGAACCGCTAGATTTAATCATTGCCATACTTGGCATGTTTTTATCATGGTTTTTAGTACATACTACTTTTACCATGCGTTATGCCCATTTGTATTATGGCGGCAAGCGGAAGGAAAAATCGGAAAAAGGTGGCTCGGGGTTGGAGTTTCCAGGCAATGATGAACCTGATTTTATCGACTTTGCCTACTTTTCTTTTGTTCTGGGCATGACTTTCCAGGTTTCTGATGTCGAAATTTCGAATAGGGAGCTTAGACGACTTTCCCTCCTGCACAGTTTAATCGCCTTTATTTTCAATACCGTTATTGTAGCATTAACCATTAATGCATTGGCAGGGCTAAGCAAGTAACGAATCGTCATCTCGACTGAAGCATCGCGAAGTGGAGATATCTATCACCCCACATTTTTTGTCATCCTGAACACAGTGAAGGATCTTTAAAATGCATCATTTTTAACAGGAGGAGATGCCGTGAAAAGATTTATTCCAACCAGTTAGAGCAGTTTTTGGAAATGAACAGTCCAGTTCTTTTGGCAGGCTTCGGTTCCGCTCCCGCTTCTGCCGATGAAGAATCGGCATCCCGCTTCGATCGGGTTTAGAAACAACAGTTAAATACTTTTGGCTCCATACCAGGGGACAAGCCGTTCGGTCATAAACCTGACAGCAGCGAACATCCCGATTTTTTCATCGGGATAAAGCGGATGGCAGGACTACAAGAGCCAAGAACCACAGGCCGTTCATTTTCAAATAAAAATGTTAATGTTTAGGATTAGGAAATGAGCAGTCCTTTCTTTTGGCGGGCTTCGGTCCCGCTCCCGCTTCTGCCGATGAAGAATCGGCATCCCGCTTCGATCGGGTTTAGAAGCAACAGTTAAATACTTTTGGCTCCATATCAGGGGCAAGCCTTTCGGTCATAAACCTGTCAGCAGCGAACATGTAGTGTAACGAAGTAAAGCGAATGGCAGGGCTACAAGAGCCAAGAGCCACAGGTCATTCATTTTCAAATAGGTGTATGTTTTTAATTTTATAACACTGTATATCAGATTTTTATGATTTTAAACTGATTTTTCAGTAATATAACTTGTTTTTTAGTTGTAAAACTGAAAAGTAAGTTATAGATTTGAGTATGGAAGAATTGACCAAAGCAGAAGAGCGCATTATGCAGATTTTATGGAAACTGCAGAAGGCATTTGTGAAAGATATTATTGATGAACTTGAAGACGAACCTAAACCGCCTTATAATACCATCTCATCAATTGTAAGGCTTTTAGAAAAGAAAGGCTATGTTGGTTATAAAGCTTACGGGAAAACATACGAGTACTTTCCGGGCATCACAAAGGATGAATATGCCAAAACCACTTTCTCTAAGCTTTTTGCCGGCTATTTTAATAATTCTCCAACCAGCCTGTTGTCATTTATGGTAAAAGAGGAAAAACTAAGTGAAAAAGATATAGAAGAAATTAAGAAAATCATTAACCAAGATTCGAAATCATGATTTTAATTTATTTATTAAAGGTTTCGGCCTGTACACTCATATTCTTTGCTGTATATCGGTTATTGCTTGCCAAGCTCACGTTTTTTAACCTGAATCGTATTTATTTATTATTGATGTTGGTTTTGAGTTTTGCTATTCCAGCACTTACGATCGAAAACCGCCATGAAATAATGGTAAGTAACCAGGAGATTCCATCAAAAATGGCCTATAGTAATGATGGTGTTGTTGAGCAGGATTTTGTGGATGAAGGCAGTGCCGCCAATAATAGCCTAAACTGGGATCAAGTGTTTATGTATGGTTATTGCTCAATTTTAGTCTTTTTTGTTTTTAGAATGCTGTTTGTGATGGTACGTATTCAGATCCAGCTGCGTAAACACGCTATTAACAGGAGCGGAGCTGTTATCCTGGTTAATGAGAAATCTAACATAAAAAACTGTTCTTTTTTTAACCAGATTATTATCGACTCCTCTTTGCAGTGTGAAGAAAAGAATCTGGTCATAAAACATGAATTGGTTCATGTGAAGCAGCTGCATGTCGTCGACAAACTTTTAGTCAATTTCGTTACGGCAATCCTTTGGTTTAACCCCATTATTTATTTCTGGCGGAATGCCATTGATCATAATCACGAATTTCTGGCCGACCGTGAAACCGCTAAAGTTGCAGATAAGAAGGTTTATGCTTCTTTACTTTTAAATCTGGCTATGCCAGCCCAAAATTTAGCTATGAATAGTTTTAGTAAACTCCCATTAAAAAACAGAATCATGATGTTGTACAAAGAACCAAACGCAAAACTGCAAAAGCTTGCTTATTTAGTTATTGTTCCGGTTTTAATGTTTTGCTTTATGGCATTTATAAACCGAAAAGAAATTATTATTGAGAGAAAATCGGCAGGGAATCAGGCTTCTGCAGATGCGGCGGTAAGGCCGAATGTTTATGCTATGAACTATTTAAAGAGCAATATTAAGGTGAATCCAAATGCTGCTTATAACGAAGTAGACCCTATATTGGTTCTTGATGCTGGTCATGGAGGGAAAGACGGAGCTGGTTCTGCACTTGATGGGCAAAAAGAAAAAGACCTGAACTTAAGGGCGGTGAAAATATTACAGGAAGAAGCCGCAAAAAGAGGGATAAAAGTAATATTAACCAGGAGTACCGATCAGTTTTTATCACTTAGAGATCGTTTACCTAAGGTAGAAGCTACAGCATTTATATCCATTCATCATAATGTAACAAAGGTAGATGCACCTGTGCCTTTCGATGGTATTGAGGTTTATGTTTCGAAACAGAACAGTAATATTAAGGCTGCTGAAGATCTGGGTGCAGGTATTTTAAGCAAGTTAAAACAGCTTAATGGAATGGAAGTAAGAGATTCTTTAAAAAACGGAAGTTTATTTTTATTGAGAGAATCAAAGGCGCCGGCAGTTTTAATTGAACTCGGCAATATATCCGACAGTAAAACATTAAATTACATCAATCAGGAAAAAAATATCCGGAGAATCAGTAATTTGATTTTGGATGGATTTGTATCTTTTTCTAAACGGGGCTGTTAATAATTATAGTTATGGAATGGTTAACCTATCTGCTTAAAGTTACTACCTGTACGGCATTATTTTTTGGTTTTTACCTGGTGGTTTTAAGAAAGCTCACCTTCTTTAAAATCAACCGTTTTTATTTGCTGGCTTCTTTATTCCTGAGTTTTATTATTCCTGCTTTGCAGCTTGAGGTCAAACGTGAAATGCCAATGTTAGAAACTGAGCTTGTTGATATGCCTGATTTAAAACCAATTCAACCTGCCCCTGTGCAACTTATTCAGCCCATTATGGTCGAATACCAGCCAGAGGTGACATCTAAAATTGATTGGGTGGGAATAATGGCTTATGCTTATAGTGGCATCGCTTTTCTTTTATTGCTCCTTTGCCTATTGCGCTTATTCGTTTTGCTTAAACATACATGGAATTATACCAAAAATAGTAGTGGACTAAAGCTGATTACCAAAACAGAAGGTTTTACCAACTGCTCCTTTTTTAACTATGTTTTTATAAACGATGCGGATTTAAGTGCAACGGATTTATCGGTTCTGCTTAAACACGAGCAGGTACACGCCAGGCAATACCATTCGATAGATAAAATTATTTTAATGGTTTTTAAATCCGTTTTATGGTTTAATCCCATAGTTTACTTATATGATAAAGCTTTAGAGCAGGCGCATGAATATGAGGCAGATGAGATTACTTCCGCAGATTATGGGAGTGGGGCATACGCCAATCTACTCTTAAAACTGGCGATAAGCAAAAGTAATATGCCACTAATCCACAACTTTGTGAAGAGCCCGATTAAGGCCCGGATTAAAATGTTGTTCCACGCTAAATCTAAAAACATGAAAAAATTAATGTACTTATTGGCTATCCCCGTTGCTGTGGGATTGGTCTGGTTATTTGCCGTGCAGGTAGTGTACGCACAAAATATAAAAGATGAAAGCAAGCCTTCGAAAGACTTTTACGAAGGAGCCTTGAAGGGGAAAGTCCTTAACATTAAAAAAGAAACTATAGGTCTTTATACATTCGATTTATTATCGGATGGAAAAATTTACCCGATTGAAGCCACCAATTTTAAAGAAAAGATTAAAGTTGGCGATGAACTTATCGTTTATATATCAGGGAAAGGCTTTATTATGAAAAAAACGGATAAAAGCGGCAAAGTTATCGCAGAAACTAATGGGCCGATCTATAACGTATCAAAAGTTACCACCTTAACCGGAAGTTTAATTTACGAGCAGAAAATAGAAAACCATGCCTTTTTATACGAAGCCAATAAAGCGCGTTCTGCCTCATCTAAAATTAAATCCATAGAGAAAAATGTTAATGGTAAGATTGAAAAGATCGTTCTGAATGATGGCCTTTTTACCATCAACTTAAATCTTAAGGTGCAAAACATACATAACAACTATTTAAAAATTGGCGATCATGTATTGGTTAAGTTTATTGGCGAAAAATTGGTGTCGAAGAATACTTACACTACCGATAAAATGATTGTGCTGTATTCTGAACCTAAAAAATATACAATCAAAAATGAAGCACTTTATAATCGGTTTTATTTTAGTGACGGGAAACAGAAAGTAGCTGTAGTAAAAAACGAAGCAGCAAAAGTTTTGGAACCGGTTGAGCCTAAAATCATTTCCTTCAAAAAAATGACTGGTGATGTGCAGCATAAAGTTTCTTACCTGGAAAATGTGGTTATTGATATTAGCAACTGTAGGTTAGAGGCCAGGTATGTTGAGTTGGATCAAGCTAACAATAAAATGATCGCCAAAAATGCATCGCTTAAAAATTCTAAACAAAACGTCATGGTAAAGTCTAACCTCATGACGTTTGACCTAAAAAAAGGAGATTATCGTATTGATATCGGTGATGAAACTAAAACAGGCAATGATCTTGAAAAATTGATTAATTCTATTGCTTATATTGATAATATCGACAATTCAGATGCAGCTTATAGTGCCCGGGATTCTGTAAAGATGAGCAGGGACAGATCAATTGTTACGCTTTATGGGAAAGCAAAATTGGATTATAAAAATTTTACCATATCAGCCGATGAAGCTACCTATAATAAGAATACGGAAAAAATAACGGCTAAAAATCTTATCCTTCGAAACAAACTAACCGGAATAACAACGATCGGTTCTTATGGTGAATTTGATATTAATGGTAAAGTTGAAGTTTGGCAGGGCAATAAATAGTTTGAATGATAAGAACATTAGCCCTTCTTGCTTCATTTTTTATCATGACCAATTGCAATGCTCAATTTAAACTCTCGGGGAAGATAACTGACCATGAGCATAAAGCTTTGCCATTCATTACCGTTAAAATTTCGGGCGCTAAAAATCAGGTCAATTATACACAGACAGACAGCCTCGGGTTTTACCAGTTCAGCAATTTGCAGTCTGGAAAATATGCGATCACTTATGCTGCACTCAATTTCAAAGTTGAGAACAGGTTGATGACCTTAAGCAGAGATACGCTGATCAACATTCAGCTCCAGGAAAATCCAAACAAGCTTACTGACGTTCAGATCAGTGCCAGAAAAACTTTAATAGAAAAACAGATCGACCGGACCGTTTTTAATGTGGAGAACAGTGTTTCTGCCATCGGAACAGATGCTTTGGAATTGCTTTCTAAAGTGCCAGGAGTTAGGGTTTTGAATGATAGGGTTTCATTGGTGGGCAAAGGTGCTGTTAATATTATGATTAATGATAAATTGGTGCTCTTATCTGATGATGAGCTGTCTAATTATTTAAAGTCAATTTCATCAGATAACATCGTCAGGATTGAAGTGATTACCAATCCCCCGGCAAAATACGACGCACAGGGAAATAATGGCTTGATCAATATTGTACTAAAGAAAGTTGCTGCCGAAGGATTTAAGGGGTCGATAAATACCGCTTTTACAAAAGCTATTCATCCAACGGTATCTGCAGGTGGGAGTTTAAGTTACAGGAAAAATAAGATTACGCTTTCCACAAACTTTAATATACGGAAAGGATCTCTGGTTCCTTTAGAGCAGAGTGATGTTTTTTATCCAACACAAACCTGGAACATTGTAAATAAAGACCGGAATTTTAGGACGGTGCCAAGTGGACAGATCGGAATGGATTACCAGGCCTCCAGAAAAACGGTACTGGGATTTTCTTACAACGGTGGCTTAACCAACTTCCATTCTGAAGAAAATATTAAAACTACTGTTTATAATAAAACAGGTAGTTTAGATTCAGTGCTGAATTCTGATGCTTATGCCAAAATCAGATCTCATTATCACTCGGCCAACGTTTATTTAAAAAGAGCCTTAGATTTTGCAGGGAAACAGCTGATTATAAATGGCGATTGGTTTAGATACAGGGATGATAAAGAAAGATTTTTTAACAACACGAGTTATTTCCAAAATGGAATAGTGAGCCCGAATTCTTTTGCCGAATATCTATCGGCCAGTAAACAAAATATAGATTTATTTACAGTAAAAGCTGATGTAGATTTGCCTTATAAAACCTTTAAGCTATCTTTTGGCGCAAAGCTGAGTTTTATCCATAATGAGAGTGATCTTGCTTTTTATAAAGTTGGCAATACGGTTTATGAGTTGGAACCCGGCCAAACGAATCTCTTTAATTATCAGGAAAACACACAAGCCCTATACATTAACTATAATAAAAGCCTAAAGCGCTGGGATTTTCAGGCTGGTCTGAGAGGAGAATACACACAGATTGATGGCGTTTCGGTTAATGAACAAAATCGAAGTGAGTATTTCAGGCTTTTTCCTACGCTTTACATCGGTTACCGTGTAAATAACAAAAGCACTTTTTCTGCTAATTATGGCCGCCGGATCAACCGGCCTGCTTATCGCAAACTAAATCCTTTCCGCTGGTATAGCAACCAATATGCTTATACCGAAGGAAACCCTTTTTTACAGCCATCGTATAACGACAACATCGAAATTTCTCATACTTACAATAATGTCTTCACCACGACATTATCTTTTAGTCATACCACAAACGGCTTTAATGATGTCAATTTTATTGATGCTGGCACGAATATTCAGGCTGCCAAACCCCTGAACTTTATCACTGGATATCATTACCAGTTCAGCAATGCCATTACGCTAAATCCTTTGAAATGGTGGGAGAGTATCAATCAAGCAGATGTTTTTTATACCGCATCTCATTCTGGCATTGCACAAACCCAAAGTAGTCTGAACGGATTTGGCGCTTATTTTTCTACGCTCAATCAATTTGTGCTTAACCAATCTAAAACCATTTTGGGTGAAGCCAATTTCTGGTACCAGTTCCCAACTGTTGATGGATTGAATCAAAATAAAAGTCAATATAACCTCGATCTGGGGATTAAAGCTTTATTCCTTAATAAAAAAATACAATTGGCGATTACGGCAAGTGATGTTTTAAAAACAAATCGTTACCGTTTTAATAGTCTGGTAAATAACATCAGGCAGGAATACAACAACTATTACGATAGCCGCCAGATACGGCTTACCTTCCGTTATAATTTCGGTAATGAGAAAATTAAACAGCAGGATAGGAAGTTGGGGAATGAAGAGGAGCGGAGGAGAAATAATTAATTATGGAAGAGGTAATATGGAAGATGGAAGGGATTTGTGTTGATCCGTGTGTATCTATGATTAAAATTTTTCGATTGCGTTATGAATGATAGATCTAAGGAAAAGTCGTCATCTCGACTGAAGCGTAGCGGAATGGAGAGATCTATCTAGGCAGATTTAGCTTCGCTGAGCACTTCGTGGTTCTCGACTACGTTACACTCCGCTCGAAATGACGATTACTTGAGGTAGTTATCTCCTAAAGCTTCTATGTCATTTATATTGATTTTATACAATAATTAACCCCTAAAGATGACAAGACAGATGGGAAGAACTCAAAATGCCATCATCCCTTTTCCCTCTTACATTGTCCATCCCCTTAAAACGCTTCCGCTAAACTGATATAAAACCCGGCCTGGCGTTTTTCATTTGGCAATTTTTCTCCTATACCATAATCTAAGCGGACGCTTAAACCTTTTGCCGGATCAAAAAAGTAACGACCGCCAACACCAAAATTTGGTTTTAATCCATCGCCATTAAATTGGCCATTAGCAAATACTTTACCCGTACCAGCGAAAGCCACAATCCCAAAACGGTTCATAAAACGGTAGCGGATTTCGGCCTGTGCTGCCATCAGGTTTTCATCACGGTAACGGCCACTGTAATAGCCTCTCATCATTTGGTCGTTCCCTAACTGCTGCAACAGATAAAATGGCGTGCTTTTACTTTGGATGGTGTAATAAATACCCTGAACGCCCAAAACCACTTTCGGAGCTAAACTAAAGAAACCACGAAGGTCTAACTTAATTTGAGAGCCGTTAAAACTTTCTCCACCAAAAAAATCAGGCGCATATTGGTAGGTTGCTCTCCCAAAAAAACCTTTGGTGGGGTAATTGTTGCTGTTGCGGGTATCGTAACTTTGCGATGCACCGATCCAGGCTACCGAACCACCATCTTTATCTAAAATTTGTGGGTTAGTGGTATAAATGCCTCCGGCTTGCTTGTCTATAAAATGATAATTCTCAAAACCTAATGAAACACCTGTATAAGCTTTGGGTAAAGTATTCATTTCGGCATCAAAAAGTGTTTTAAAAATCCTTTGGTCTAGTTTGTCCTCATCTATTTTTTTAGCATCGTTGCCTATGCCATAAAAATTAAAGGGCTGGTTTTTAAAACGGATATCGCCAATAAAGTGGTATTTGTTGCCTTTGGACCACATATCGCCTTTAAGCATAAAGTTTGCTGTCTTTTTGGTGGAGTAGGTGGTATTCAACGCGAAGTTCGAACTGCGGTTTAGTGTGTCTTTACGGTCTACATAAAAAGAATAAATCGCACCCACGCCAAACTCAAATCCTGTTTCCTGACTATAGCCAAAGGCTGGTAAAGGTAAAAAGCTTGCTTTACGGGTAGTATCTTTTTCGTTTGAGAGCATTTTTTTGATCAGTTTCATCTGTCCAAACGAATTTCCTGAAATGAGCGCAAGTAAAATAATCAGATAATATTTTTTCATCAAGTTTTTTTTGATTTTATAGGCGATGAAGCTATCATTAGCATATCCTCGTATTGTAAGTGGTTTGCTCATGATGGTTTTCATTACCGCAAAGAAAAGGAAATTTAGTAAGAAGTTGGTTAACTGGTTTAAACTTGAAATTAAATTATCCCTATTATTAAATTTCCTTTTCACAGATCCTGAAACAAGTTCAGGAGGACGATCGCTGGGGATTTCATGCAATGCCTGCCGCCACCTAAACCCGATTGAAGTGGTAGCTGCCGGCTTCACGCCGGCACTACAAACGAGCCGGACTAACTTTAATAATGGCTATGGCTATTGCTTTCCAAAAAAGATCCTTCGACTTCGTTCAGGATGACGATCGCTGGTAAAGCTCACTTTTTATGATTTAATCGACTTTAGACTACAGACTGAGGACTCTGGACTAACCAACGCTATGCGCCAAACACCATGCCCCAAACGCTAAACGCTTTTACGTTTTCACCTTTCGGCCTAAATACCTATTTTTGCGGCAAACAATACAAAACAAAATGAGCAATACAAGAGGACCAATATCTCAGTTTATGGAGCGTAATTATCTCCATTTTAATGCTGCGGCAATGATGGATGCGGCTAAAGGATACGAAACGCATTTAGATGAAGGTGGTAAAATGATGATCACACTTGCTGGCGCGATGAGTACTGCAGAATTGGGAATTTCACTTGCAGAGATGATCCGCCAGGATAAAGTGGCTATTATTTCTTGTACAGGTGCAAACCTTGAAGAAGATATTATGAACCTGGTAGCACATTCCCATTATAAACGTGTACCAAACTATCGCGATTTAAGTCCGCAGGATGAATGGGATCTTTTAGAGAACCATTACAACCGCGTTACCGATACCTGTATCCCTGAAGAAGAAGCTTTCCGCCGTTTGCAAAAGCACATCCATAAAATCTGGATGGATGCTGAAGCTGCAGGTGAGCGTTATTTTCCGCATGAATTTATGTACAAAATGCTTTTGAGCGGCGATTTGGAGCAATACTATGAAATTGATCCTAAAAATTCATGGATGTTAGCTGCGGCAGAAAAGAATTTGCCAATTGTGGTGCCAGGATGGGAAGATTCTACTATGGGTAACATCTTCGCCTCTTATGTAATGAAAAAGGAACTTACTGCAACTACGGTAAAAGGTGGTATTGAATATATGGGCTGGTTGGCCGATTGGTATATTGCAAATAGTGGTGGTAAAGGAATCGGCTTCTTCCAGATTGGTGGCGGTATTGCCGGCGATTTCCCGATTTGTGTGGTGCCAATGCTTTATCAGGATATGGAAATGGAAAATATTCCTTTCTGGAGTTATTTCTGCCAGATCTCTGATTCGACCACTTCTTATGGCTCATATTCTGGTGCTGTACCAAACGAAAAGATTACCTGGGGTAAACTGGATATCCACACGCCAAAATTTATCGTAGAAAGTGATGCGACAATTGTAGCACCGTTAATGTTTGCCTGGATATTAAAACAATAATCAGAAAAAATAAATAAACCAAATTGGTTTATAGTATGCCCATTGGAGATAACCTGTCAAAAATGGGCATTTTTATTGCCTGAATGGCTTGAATTGGCATTTGTTTAGAATGATTATAAATTGTATTTCAAGTCACTATTATGTCATGGGATTTATTAATAAGTTATACTTTTGTTCAAGTTTTGGTGGGGCTACCCCTAGTTCAGCATCAATTTCACAACAAAAAGTAAATTAAATAAGTATAAAGTGTTCATTATGAGAGATATCTCGATGATTTTAAAAAGCGTTTGGAAGTCGTTATTCGTATTTTCAGCAATTTCCGTAATAGCGGTTTCTACCGTAAATGCGCAGGATGCTAAAGAAGGAAGAACGCTTTTCAAAGCAAAATGTTCTTCGTGCCATGCGTTAGATCACAAAGTTATTGGTCCGGCATTAGAAGGAGTAAGCGATCGTCACCCTGAAGCGTTCCTGTTAAAATGGATTCCTAACAACGCGGCTATGATTGCTGCCGGAGATCCTGCAGCTGTTAAATTGTTTAACGATAATGGTAAAGTAGCAATGACTACCTTCCCTGAGTTAGATGAGGCGAAAGTAAAAGATATCTTAGCATACATTAAAGAAGGCGAGCCAAAAGCACCTGGTGATGCTGCTACTTCTGCTGCTTCTGCTTCAAAAGATGATACCACTTCAGGTTTATCAATTGCTGGTATTGTAGCTATCGTTGCATTGGCGATTGTTATTTTAGTAATCTTAGGCCGTGCTTCTAAATTGTTAGAGCGCCTGATTTTACAAAAACAAGGTATCGAGATTGAAGAAGATGTGCCATTAAAGGTTGGTGTGCGCAAGATGTTCAAAAACAAGAAATTTGTGATGTTCTTTATCTTGTGTTTAATCATCTGTTTAGGTTCATTCGGTTGGATGGGCATGTGGAATACTGGTGTTCATACCGGGTACCAGCCAGTTCAGCCAATTAAATTCTCTCACGAGTTGCACGCTGGTATCAATCAGATCGATTGTCAGTATTGCCACAACGGAGCGTTTAAATCTAAAAATGCAACTATCCCATCATTAAACGTTTGTATGAACTGCCATAAAGCTGTTCAGGCAAGAGATAAATATGATGGCGAGATTTCTCCTGAGATCAAAAAAATCTATAATGCTTTAGGTTACGATCCGGAAACGCAGAAATATGATGAGAGTAAAGCTAAGCCAATGGAGTGGGTACGTGTACACAACCTTCCTGATTTTGCTTACTTCAATCACTCTCAGCACGTAGTTGTTGCAGAAGATGCCATCCGTAAAGCAAAAGGATTACAACCAAACGAGCCTGTATGTTTCGCCTGTCACGGTCCGGTTAATACCATGGAAGAAATTTATCAATATTCTCCATTAACCATGAAATGGTGTATTAACTGCCATAAAGAAACAGATATTTCTGGTCAGAAAAATAATGCTTTTTACGCTAAGGTTATCGAAGCGCACGAAAAGATTAAAAAAGGCGAGAAAATTACACCAGCGTTATTGGGTGGTTTAGAGTGTGGTAAATGCCACTATTAATAGATAGAGTTTAGTAAGAACGTTCGAATAAACAGTAATATAGCTTAAATGGAAAGCAACAAAAAATACTGGAAAGGCTTAGAGGAGTATAACAATACACCCGATTTTGTTAAGAATAACAAAAACGAATTCGCCGAGCCACTTCCAATAGAAGATGTTTTAAATGAAGCAGGGTTAAGTACCGTTACCCCACGCCGCGACTTTTTAAAGGCGTTGGGTTTTGGTTTAGGTGCAGTAACTTTAGCAGCCTGTCAAACTGCCCCTGTTCATAAATCTATTCCTTACCTGGTAAAACCTGAAGAGGTTACTCCAGGTATTCCTAACTATTATACTTCGAGCTTTAATGGCCAGAGTATTTTAGTTAAAACCAGAGAGGGGCGCCCAATTAAAATTGAACCAAATCCAAATGCGGGTCAATTTAACTGTGGTACAGATGCGAGAGCGCAAGCTTCGGTTTTAGATTTATATGATGTATCTAAACTAAAAGCACCAGCTTTAGTAAAAGATGGAAAAGTTGAAGAAACTACCTGGGCAAAAATCGACAGCTTTGTAAAAGGCGGGTTGGCAAAAGCACAGGCAGGTGGAAAGAAAATCCGTATTGTATCATCAACTGTAAACAGCCCGTCAACTAATGCCGTTATTGCACAGTTTATTGCAAAATATCCTGCTGCTAAATTGGTTCAGTATGATGCAGTTTCTTATACTGGTATTATTCAGGCTAACCAAAACAGTTTCGGTAAAGCAGTTTTACCTAAATACAATTTTGATAAGGCCGATTTAATTGTAAGTTTCAGTGCCGATTTCTTAGGAACCTGGATTAGCGGAGAAGAGTTTACTGCTCAATATACTGCTAACCGTAACTACAAATCGTTAGAAAATAAAAAAATGAGCCGCCACATTCAGTTCGAAAGTGGGATGAGCTTAACAGGTACCAATGCAGATACCCGTGTTCCGGTTAAATTATCGGAAGAAGGACCTGCTTTAATTGCTTTGTATAATGCAATTACCGGTGGTGCTTTACCTGGCGGAACGTTAGGTAACAATACTACTGCCGATAAAGTAATTAAACTTGTAGCTAAAGAATTAGTACAAGCTAAAGGTAAAGGCCTTGTAGTTTGCGGTTCGAACGATGTTTCTACTCAGATTTTAGTAAATGCCATTAACGCCGCTATCGGAAGTTATGGTACTACTATCGATTTAGATAACCCATGTTATTTATATGCAGGTAATGATGCCGAATTTAATGGCTTAGTTGCTGAAATGAATCGTGGCGAAGTTGGTGCTGTTTTATTCTTAAACAGCAACCCGGTTTACGATGCTGCAAATACAAAAGCATTTACTGATGCATTAGCTAAAGTTCCTGCAAAAATTTCATTCGCTGATCGTGCAGATGAAACGGCTACCGCTTGTGATGCTATTGCTATTAACCATAACTATTTAGAATCATGGGGTGATGCAAATGCTTACGAAGGGTATTATTCAATCGTTCAGCCAACTATCAACCCTGTTTTCAATAGCCGTCAGGCGGAAGAGAGTTTATTAACCTGGGCTGATGCTCCTGTTAAAGACTACTATCAGTTTGTACGCAGCAACTGGGAAGCTAAAATGTTACCAGCTGTTGGTTTGAAATGGGAAGAGGTTTTAGAAAAAGGTGTAGTTACTTCAACAGCTAAAACTGCTGGTGCTTATTCATTCACGCAATCTTTAGCACAAGTTGCTACTTCAATTACAAACAGCAGCAAAGCCTTTAAAGGTGGCGATCAGATTGAGTTACAGGTTTACGAAAATGTACCGATGCGTGATGGTAAAAATGCGAACAACGCATTTTTACAAGAATTACCTGATCCGGTTTCGAAAGTAACCTGGGATAACTTTGTTGCCCTAGCACCTAAAACTGCAGAGAAATTAAAAGTTAAAGAATTTGATGTTGTGTCTGTAAAAGGAAGCAATGGATATTCAGTAGATCTTCCGGTATTGATCCAGCCAGGACAAGCACAAGGAACTGCATCTATCGCAGTAGGTTATGGCCGTACCAAAGTTGGAAAAGCGGGTAACGATGTGGGTAAAAATGCTTTCCCTTTTGTTTCTTTCGTAAACGGAACCATGCAATATGCTACAAACGTAACCATTACCCCAACAGGCGGTTACTATGAGCTTGCACAAACACAAACTCACCACTCTTTCGAAGGCCGTGCAGTGATTAAAGAAGCTACTTTCAAAGAGTACTTAAAAAATCCTGGTGCTGGTAACGAAAAAGGCGAGCATAAAGATTACGATCTTTGGGATCAATACGAAAAACCAGGTAATAACTGGGTTATGGCAATCGATTTGAATGCTTGTACAGGTTGTGGTTCTTGTATTGTTGCCTGTAACGTAGAAAATAACATTCCTGTTGTAGGCCGTGATGAGGTTCGCCGTCGTCGTGAAATGCACTGGATCCGTATCGATCGTTATTACAGCTACGAAACTAAAGATGGTGATGTAACCAAAGAGAAAGAAATCGCCAAGTTAGAAGACTTAGATCACGTTTCTGTAGTTCACCAACCAATGTTGTGCCAACACTGTGATCACGCACCTTGCGAAACAGTTTGTCCGGTATTGGCAACTGTACACTCAAGTGATGGTTTAAACCATATGGCTTACAACCGTTGCGTAGGTACACGTTACTGTGCAAATAACTGTCCGTATAAAGTACGTCGTTTCAACTGGTTTAACTACTGGAACGATTCACGTTTCGATAACTATTTAAATAACGAGTTTACCCAATTGGTTTTAAACCCTGATGTAACTACACGTTCAAGAGGGGTAATGGAAAAATGCTCAATGTGTATTCAACGTATACAAGGTGGCAAATTAAAAGCTAAACTGGAGAAACGTCCATTAAAAGATGGCGATATTAAAATGGCTTGTCAGGAAGCTTGTTCAGCAAATGCGATTGTATTTGGTGATGCAAACGATCCAAATTCAGAGGTTTCAAAAGCATTACGTTCTGAGCGTATCTATTACGTATTAGAAGAGATCAATGTGAAACCGGGTATCGGCTACATGACAAAAATTAGAAATACAGATACAACAGTACAAGCGTAAGCTTTAGTATAAAGAAAATACAAATTATGTCAGGACATAACGAATCAATACTTAGAGAACCATTAATTACCGGCGATAACATCACGTATGCAAAAATTACGGATGATATTTTAGGCCCGGTAGAAAACAAGCCAAACAAGGCTTGGTGGATTGGTTTCACCTTTGCTTCATTGGGTGCTTTACTTTGGGTGGTTGCAGTAAGCTACACCTTTTGGAACGGTATCGGAGCTTGGGGCTTAAATAAAACAGTAGGTTGGGCTTGGGATATCACCGGTTTCGTATGGTGGGTAGGTATTGGTCACGCTGGAACACTAATTTCAGCAGTACTATTACTCTTCCGTCAGAACTGGCGTAACTCCATTAACCGTTCGGCAGAGGCGATGACGATTTTCGCCGTAATCTGTGCGGCAACTTATGTTGTATCACACATGGGCCGTCCTTGGTTAGCCTATTGGGTTTTACCTTTACCAAATCAGTTCGGTTCACTTTGGGTAAACTTTAACTCACCATTGGTATGGGATATGTTTGCGATCTCTACATACTTCTCTGTATCATTATTGTTCTGGTACACAGGTTTATTGCCAGATATCGCTACCATCCGCGATCGTGCAGTAGGCACACGTCGAAAGATCTATTCTATCTTCTCTTTTGGGTGGAGTGGAAGTGTTAAAACATGGCAACGTTTCGAAGCGGTGTCGTTAATCTTAGCAGGTATCTCTACACCACTTGTACTTTCAGTACACACCATTGTATCAATGGACTTTGCAACGTCGGTAATCCCTGGATGGCACACCACCATCTTCCCTCCATATTTCGTGGCTGGGGCGATCTTCTCAGGCTTTGCGATGGTATTAACCTTATTATTGGTTGCACGTAAAGTATTGGGTTTAGAGAACTACATCACCATGTTCCATATTGAATCGATGAACAAAATCATCATCTTAACAGGATCAATCGTAGGTGTGGCTTATTTAACAGAGTTTTTCATCGCCTGGTATTCAGGTTCTGAATATGAACAATATGCTTTCATCAACAGGTCTACAGGCCCATACTGGTGGGCATACTGGATGATGATGACCTGTAACGTAATCTCTCCACAGTTGTTATGGTTCAAGAAAATCCGTTTAAGCATCCGTGCTACCTGGATCTTGTCTATCGTAGTAAACATCGGTATGTGGTTTGAGCGTTTCGTAATTATCGTTACTTCATTACACCGCGATTATATTCCTTCAAGTTGGGCAATGTTCTATCCAACCTGGGTTGACATCAGTGTATTCGTAGGTTCAATCGGTCTGTTCTTTACTTTATTCTTATTATTCTTAAGGGTATTGCCATCAATCGCTATCGCAGAGGTTAAATTATTATTGAAATCTGCAAGTGAGCAAGCTAAAATGAAACAGATTAAAGAAGGGCATGAGAATAAAGAATATGTAGCTGAGTACATAGAGTCTTTAGAAAAATTTGATAGTGTTAAACAAGAAGATTACGCAAAAATATAACAATGAGTGATATCAAATATATTTTAGGCAGCTTTGGCGATCCTGATGAAATGATGCATGGCATCGAAAAACTTCAGGAAAATAACATCAGCATTTTTGATGTATATACTCCAATGCCTATACACGGAATAGAAGCCAAATTAGGAATTAAAAGATCTAGAATCGATATCGCAGCATTTTGCTTTGGTATTACCGGTACTTGCTGTGCGTTCGCTTTGATTTATTTCTGCGCAGTAATCGATTGGAGGGTAAACATAGGTGGTAAACCATCATTCGCATTACCGGATTTTATTCCGATAATGTTCGAGCTTACAGTACTGTTCTGTGCTTTCGGTATGGTGTTAACCTATTATGCATCTACTCACTTATTTCCAGGAAGAGCACCAAGAGTGATGGATTTAAGGGCTACTGATGATCGTTTTGTAATTGCAATTGATGCAAAAGACAACGCAGCACACACTGTAATTGATGGATTGTTAAAAGATGCAGGTGCTTTAGAAGTAAAGTATAATGAAAGGAAGTACATTAGCTATGAATAATAATAAATTTGTTTACACGGCGTTTTTAGCTATCGCTTTTGCAGCAACCTTTTCTGCTTGTAAAGATAAGCGCAGTACTGGCTTAGAATATGCCAGAAACATGTATGATCCGATTGCTTACAATCCGGATCAGCCAAATAAGAATTTTAAAGATGGTAAAACTGCACAGTTGCCACCTGCGCATACTAAACCGGTAGGTTTTACCGAGTATGATGAGTTTCCTAATACAAAAGAAGGATATGAAGCTGCAGGTGTAAGCATGGTTAACCCTTTACCAGTTGATACTATTAATTTAGCACAGGGACAACACCTGTTCAAAGTTTTCTGTAGCCCTTGCCACGGAGAAAAAGGTGATGGACAAGGACACCTGGTTAAAATTGAGAAATTTAGTGGTGTACCTTCGTACTTCTCAGGAAGTTCATCAAGAGGTGGAGATATGAAAGCACTTACTGCCGGTAAAATCTACCACACCATTACATACGGTGTAAATAATATGGGCTCGCATGCTTCACAAATCACGCCAGTGGATCGTTGGAAAGTGGTGATGTATGTTCAGGAATTACAAAAACAACAATAAGTAAAGCAGAATATAAATGGGAACTCACAATATTAATTTTAGTGAACAGTTTGAGTTTACAGGTAAAGTAAAAACATTAAGTATAGTTGGTATCGCTTTAGGTATTGCAGCTGTTGCTTTTGGTTTCTTAAGTGGCATTCAAGAGCGCACTTTTGCCAACCTGTTGCTTATGGGATATTACTTCGCATGCGTTTGTATGTCGGGAATGTTTTTCTTAGCTGTTCAATTTGTTGCTCAGGCAGGTTGGTCTGCATCAATTTTACGTGTACCACAGGCAATGGCCAAAACATTGCCAATTGCAGCAGTCATACTTATTGCTATCGTATCTGCAGGTTTATTCATGGAGCATACAATTGTAGAACATGGACACAGCGTTAGCGTACCTTATCTTTATAAACACTGGGCAACTCAGGGTTTAGCAGAAAAAGGTTCTGAACATTATGATGCTATTATTGCTGGTAAATCTGTATTTTTAAATAAGCCTTTCTTTTTAGGTCGTCAATTATTGTTTTTAGGTGTTTACAGCATTTTTGCAATGATGTTTGTTAAGTTTTCATATAATGAAGATTTAACTGGTGGTTTAAATTCTTACAGAAAGAGCTTTAAAAATGCTTGTATCTTCCTGGTAATTTACGGTTTTACAACACCGATTTTTGCTTTCGATACCATCATGTCATTAGAAGCACACTGGTTCTCAACCATGTTTGGTTGGTATAACTTCGCAGCAATGTGGGTAAGCAGTTTAGCTACTATCGCCATTATCATTATCTTATTAAGAAGAGCGGGTTATATGCAGTGGGTTAACAATAGCCACTTGCACAACTTAGGTCAGTTTATTTTTGGTTTCTCTATCTTCTGGACTTATGTATGGTTTGCTCAATTCTTATTGATCTACTATGCGAACATGCCTGAAGAGACTGTATATTTCTACAAGCGTTTTGAATATTATAAGTTCTGGTTTTTCTTAAACCTGGCCATGAATTTCTTAGCGCCGGTATTATTATTAATGGATAGAGATAACAAAAGAACCGATGCAAAATTATTATTCGTTTCTATCGTGGTATTGTTAGGTCACTGGGTAGATTACTACCAAATGATTATGCCAGGAGCAGTAGAAGAAGGACATAATGGTTTTGGTGTAGTTGAAATTGGTACTGCAATAGGTTTCGTAGGATTGTTTACCTTTACGGTTTTAACATCGTTAAGCAAGAAGCCGTTAATTGCAAAGAATCACCCATTATTACAAGAAAGTTTGCATCATCAACTATAGTGGTGATAGGATAGGGCAAATATTTAATTATTATTATAATTAGCAGTACAGCGTACTACTTTTAAGAAAATGAGTTTAAGAAAGTTTATAACGAATAAAACGACCGCAGCTTTAGCAGTATTGATTACTGCTTTTGCAAACACTAGCGTATTTGCGCAAGATGCAGCAGCAGGTGCTGCCGCGG
The DNA here is from genome assembly GCF_014947265.1 of Pedobacter sp. MR2016-19. Classification (NCBI taxonomy): domain Bacteria; kingdom Pseudomonadati; phylum Bacteroidota; class Sphingobacteriia; order Sphingobacteriales; family Sphingobacteriaceae; genus Pedobacter; species Pedobacter sp. MR2016-19. The sequence continues at coordinate 28,811 of NZ_JADCNK010000018.1, read as the reverse complement.
CACCGAAGGTTGATATGGGCGAGGTTTATAAATCGGTAATATTTTATATTCTGGTTTTCCTTGCTATATGCTTATTCATTGCCATTATTGGTAAAGCAATAAAAGTGTATGAGTTAAGCCGCGAAGCACAAGGTAAACCGGTTGGTATTAACTGGAACGGGGTACACGCAAGTTTATTTGCGCTGTTTTTAGTGATCGGTTTATATGGTGTATATTGGGAATATACAGTGCATGGATCAATGTTACTTCCCGATGCAGCATCAGAGCACGGAAAGAAAATTGACGAGATGTTTAACTTAACATTAATCATCACAACGATCGTATTTGTGGCTACACATATTTTATTGTTTGGATTTTCTTATATCTATAAATACTCAGCTAAAAGAAAAGCTTACTACTACCCACACAATAATACAATCGAAAAAATCTGGACAATCGTTCCGGCTTTAGTATTAACAGTTTTGGTGTTAATGGGTTTCTTAACCTGGAGATCTATTTTCTTTAAAGTTGAAGATCCTAAAAATAAACCATTGCAGATCGAAGTTACTTCAGAGCAGTTTAAATGGTCTATCCGTTACCCGGGAGCTGATGGTGTAGTAGGTAACAAAAACTACAAGTTAACTACAGCTACCAATCCATTGGGTATCGATTTTAAAGATATCAACTCCCGTGATGATGAAATGGCTGATGAGATGGTGCTTCCTGTTGGAAAACCGGTAAAACTGATCTTAACCAGTAAAGATGTAATTCACAGTTTTTATATGCCGCACTTCAGAGTACAGTTAAATACCGTACCAGGTATGAGAAGTATATTTGAGTTTACGCCTACAAAAACTACTGCAGAAATGCAGCAAGAAACCAATGATCCTAACTTTAAGTACCTTTTCTTATGTGCTAAAATCTGTGGATCAGGTCACTGGAACATGCAGAAAGTGGTACGTGTAGTTTCAGAAGCTGAATACAAAACCTGGATTGCAGAGCAGAAAACATACTTAAACGACGATTTAAGAAAACAATTTAATTTGCCAGTAGCACCTGCGCCTGTAAAATCAGTAGCAGATTCAGCAGCTAAAGATTCAGCAGCTGTGAAAACTAACCAAATGGCTTTAAATAAATAATATTAAGCAGGAGCGAAAGAATTATGTCAACAATAGCATTACACGACGAACACAATCACGATCACGCTGATCATGGGCATCATAAAGAGACTTTGATTTCAAAGTACATCTTTAGTATGGATCATAAAATGATTGCCAAGCAATTTTTGATTACCGGTATTATTATGGCTGTAATTGCAATGGGCTTATCCATTTTATTCCGTATTCAATTGGCATGGCCAGATAAAAACTTCCCATTCTTAGAAACATTTTTAGGTAAATGGGCAGAAGGTGGCCGTATCAAACCCGATTTTTACCTCGCTTTGGTAACCATTCACGGTACCATCATGGTATTCTTTGTACTAACCGCCGGTTTAAGTGGTACCTTTAGTAACTTATTGATTCCACTTCAGATCGGTGCAAGAGATATGGCCTCTCCATTCTTAAACATGCTTTCATACTGGTTCTTCTTTACTGCTTGTGTAGTAATGATGTCATCATTCTTTATCCAAACAGGTCCTGCATCGGGTGGTTGGACGGTTTATCCGCCACTATCTGTTGTTGCCAAGGCAATGCCAGGTTCAGGAATGGGTATGACTTTGTGGTTAATCAGTATGGTACTTTTCGTAGCATCATCTTTAATGGGTGGTATTAACTATGTAAGTACAATTTTAAACATGCGTACTAAAGGTATGGACCTTTGGAAAATGCCATTAACCATTTGGGCTTTCTTCTTAACCGCTATTTTAGGTATCTTATCATTCCCTGTTCTTGTAGCCGGGGTGGTATTAATGGTATTCGACCGTAGCTTTGGTACAAGTTTCTACTTATCAGACATCGTAATGGGTACTGATATTTTACCAAACGAAGGTGGTTCTCCAATTTTATGGCAACACTTATTCTGGTTCTTAGGTCACCCTGAGGTATACATTGTAATTATGCCAGCTTTGGGTATCTCATCTGAGGTTATTTCTGTAAACTCACGTAAACCGATCTTCGGTTACCACGCGATGGTTTACTCTTTAATTGGTATTACCGTATTATCATTCATCGTTTGGGGTCACCACATGTTTGTAACCGGTATGAACCCATTGTTAGGTGGTGTGTTTATGATTACCACGTTGATCATTGCGGTACCATCAGCTGTAAAAACATTCAACTATTTGGCTACATTATGGCGTGGTAATATCCGTTTCACTCCGGCAATGTTATTTGCTATCGGTTTAGTTTCATTCTTTATCTCTGGTGGTTTAACCGGTATCTTCTTAGGAAATGCTTCGTTGGATATTAACTTACACGATACTTATTTTGTTGTGGCTCACTTCCACCTGGTAATGGGATCTGCAGCAATCTTCGGTATGCTTGCAGGTGTGTATCACTGGTTCCCTAAAATGTTCGGTAGAATGATGAATCCTAAGTTGGGATATTTACACTTCTGGTTAACTTTTATTGCAGCTTACCTGGTATTCTTCCCGCTTCACTTCTTAGGTTTAGATGGTGTACCTCGTCGTTATTATGCATTTACAGAGTTCGAATTCATGAAGAAATGGTTAACCGTTAACATATTTGTAACATGGGCAGCTATTATGGCCGCGCTTGCGCAGGTAGCGTTCTTGTTTAACTTCTTCTATTCAATCTTTAAAGGAAAAGTTGCACCTCAAAATCCATGGGAATCTAATACTTTAGAATGGACTGCACCTGTTGAACATCTACATGGTAACTGGCCAGGAGAAATCCCAACTGTTTACAGATGGCCATATGATTATAGTAAGCCAGGACATGATGCGGACTTTATTCCTCAAACTGTTCCTTTTTCGCAAACCATGAGCTCTAATTTACCTCACGATTTTGAAGGAAATCAAGAAGCAGAAAAAATACAGCAAGATTGGGAACTAGCTAATCCTGTTGAAGAAAACAAAGGCTAGTTTAAGCTTAAAAAACAATTTTAAAAGGGGTATCTGATTAAGTTTCTGCTTATCCGGATACCCTTTTCATCTTAATAGATATATGGTCAGCAGATCAGAACAACGTTTCATTAGAATTAATCTTATAACCATCATAGTTACGCTATTGGTTATACTTGCCGGCGGTATTGTTCGCAGTACCGGATCAGGCATGGGGTGTCCGGATTGGCCAAAATGTTTCGACCGTTACATTCCGCCAACTGATGTATCTCAGCTTCCAGCCAACTATAAAGAAAAATATGTTGCAGGCAGGTTAAAAAAGAATGAAAAGTTTGCCAGGTATTTAGAAAGCATGGGCAAAGTAGCCTTAGCTGATAGTATCAGGCACGATCAGAGCATTACTGTACCCGAAGAATTTAATCCGGCTAAAACCTGGACCGAGTACTTAAACAGATTAGCTGGGGTAGCAGCTGGAATATTCCTGTTGTTAACAGCCGTTTATTCTTTTACTTACCGTAAAACAGCAAAACGGATTATTTTGCTAAGTATCCTGAACATCTTTGTAGTAGGTTATCAGGCTTGGCTAGGTTCCATCGTGGTATCAACCAATCTGGCACAATGGGTAGTAACGGTACACATGCTTTTAGCACTGGTTATTTTAGCGATATCTATATATACATACAACTACGCGAAACAGCTCAATAAAGCACCTTCAGTAATTATGTATAGGATACTATGGCTGAAAGGCTTTTTGTTCTTTACACTGGTAGTCAGTATTGTTCAGATCGTTTTGGGTACTGATGTGAGGGAAGCTGTTGATGTAATTGCAAAGTCTCTGGCTTATAGTGGAAAAGCATTATGGATATCGAAGATAGGAAGTGTTTTTTCTTATCACCGCGATTTGGCTATATTGGTAATAGTCACCAATGGTGTGGTTTATAAAATGGTTATTGATCGTTTTAGTGGTAAAGCTGCTCCGTTATTAACAGCCAGATTTATTTTAATTACGCTTTTAGTTCAGTTATTAAGTGGTTTAGCTTTAGCATACATTGCTTTCCCGCCTGTAGCGCAGGCATTACATATTTTGTTTTCTACGCTGCTATTTAGTTTACAGTTTTACCTGTACTTATTGGTTTACAGAACAAGTACATATAAACAATAATATTTAAGAAAATTGAAGCAATATCTTTCAGATTTTTCTAAGCTTATCAAATTCAGACTATCGTTTACGGTGGTGTTTTCGGCGTCGATCTCTTTTTTGATCGGGCAGAAAATGCAGGTGGGTAGAGGCCATATTCCTAGCATTGATTGGGGAAACTGGCTAATCTTGATTGCTGGTGGTTTTTTAGTAACTGCCGCAGCAAACTGTTTTAACGAAATTATTGAGAAAGACCTGGATAAATTAATGTCAAGAACCAAAGATCGTCCTATGCCTGCGGGTAGAATGACGACAGGCCAAGGACTGATTTTAGGTGTGTTTATGGCTTTTTTAGGTACCTGGTTATTGGGGCATTTAAATCTTGAAACAGGTTTGTTATCTGTATTTTCAATTTTGCTATACGCTTTTGCCTATACACCATTAAAGAGAAAATCGCCTATTGCTGTTTTTGTAGGAGCAATTCCAGGCGCATTGCCACCGCTTATTGGTTATTTAGCTGCTTTTGGTAGTTTAAAGGCAGAGATGTTCCACGAAATTGATTATTACATTGCTGTTATCTTATTTCTAATCCAGTTTGTATGGCAGTTTCCACACTTCTGGGCCATTGCCTGGGTGTTGGATGATGATTACAAAAAAGCTGGTTTTAGGCTGCTACCAACAAAGAAAAGAGATAAAACATCAGCACTGCTTACTTTTTTAAGTACGCTGGTTTTAATCCCGGTAAGTTTATTGCCAACCATTTATGGTTTTGGTGGTTATTACATTGCTGGCTTATCTTTAATAGCAGGACTTATTTTTAGCTGGCTGGCTTTTAAACTTTTAATGAACAGAGAGCTGATCGACGCGAAGAAAGTGATGTTCTGTTCGTTTTTTTACATCCCGGCTGTACAGTTGGGCTTATTATTAAATTTTATAGCAAAATAATTTATGGTGCTAACAATGGAAAAGATGCAGGATACGTTTGACCCTAAACCAAGGAAATTTATTGTTTGGTTATTTGTCGTATCGTCAACAATTATGTTTGGAGGCTTTACCAGTTATTATCTGGTATTCGCCGCTTCAAAAGGAAAAGGACACGGTTTGGTGTTGCCTGATGCCTTTATTTACTCTAGTTTGGTTATTATTGCGAGCAGCATCACTCTAGTGTTAGCTTCGCGGGCGTTAAAAAAACTAAATTTTAGCTTACAGCGCAACATGCTCTGGATTACCGTAATATTGGCCATTGCCTTTGGTGTGATGCAGTTTAATGCCTGGGGGAGTATGGTGAGAACCGGAGCTACACTGGTAGGAAATAACGCCGCAATATCATTTATTTATGTGGTATCCGGAATGCACCTTTTGCATATTATTGCTGGGGTAGGCCTTATTATTAATGCTTTAGCTGGTAGCTATAAAAGCCTGCCTATTGCGAAAGTCCAATACAGAATGGAAATTGCCTCTATTTTTTGGCATTTTATAGATATATTATGGATATATCTGTATGTTTTTTTACTTTTGAACCGTTAAATTTGTTAACAAACTATTATACTATTTCCAAATGAATGCAGTATCACAATTAGATCAAGTTAAAACCGGACCATGGAATGGTGGTCGTTCTCCGTGGTCGGTAGAATATGGTAAAATCATGATGTGGTTTTTCCTATTATCAGATGCTTTTACCTTTTCATCTTTATTGATCTACTACGGCGCTCAGCGTTTTTCTAAATTAACATGGCCAGATCCGGATTTGGTTTTCCAATCCATCCCTGGTATTAAAGATACAGGTGCACCACTAGTATTTGTGGGGATCATGACTTTTATCCTGATTTTAAGTTCAGTAACTATGGTTATGGCTGTAGAGGCCGGACATCGTCGTTCTAAAAAAGAAGTAATTGCTTGGTTAATTCCTACAATTGTTTTAGGATTTATGTTCTTAGGCTGTCAGGCATTAGAGTGGACCCATTTGCACCATGAAGGTTTCTGGTGGGGTACAATTCCATCTGCTGAAGAGTTAAAACATTTATTTGATGGGCCAGTTTCTTTGGTTGCTGCGCAACAATTTGCAAACTTATTCTTTACCATTACAGGCTTCCATGGTTTCCACGTATTTAGTGGGGTAATGATCAATGTGATTATTTTAATCATGACGATTAACGGAACTTTTGAAAAAAGAGGTCATTATCTAATGGTAGAAAAAGTTGGTTTATACTGGCACTTCGTAGATTTAGTTTGGGTGTTTGTATTTACATTCTTCTATTTGGTTTAATTTCAATTATATAAAATATTTAATATGTCAGATCACTCACATACAACAGAAGGACACGAGCATGGCGAACATGCAGGATTAGATAAAGCTAAAATCTGGAAAGTAGCTGGTATTTTAACTTTAATTACTGCAATTGAGTTTATCATAGCACTATGGGCAATCCCTGGTCATCATATTCCTCAGCATGTAGGTAACTATATTTATATCGCTTTAACACTTGTAAAAGCTTTTTATATTGTTGCTTACTTTATGCACTTAAAATATGAGAAATTAGGCTTGCAGCTTGCATTAACCGTTTCATTTATTTTCATTGGTTACTTTATTGTTTTAATGCTGATAGAAGGTGGGTTTTTAAACATCCACATGATGAACCATTAATGAAAAGAAGCCCTATAAAAAAGGTAATAATCCTGGTAAGCATTTTAGCTATACCGGGATTTTTGTTTTTTTACTTATTGCCACACTTTGCAAAAAACAGGTATAAGAGTTTACCAATCTTTGGTGAAAAGGTTGTTGCCGCAACTTTTCATAGTGTAAAGGGCAAGAAGATACCCGATACCATTTACCATCTGGTTCCTGATTTTAAACTCTTAAACCAACATAGCGACACGGTTAGCTGGAAATCGTTTGAGAACAAGATTGTAGTATTAAACTTATTTCATTCCGGAGCGAAGAAACAGCAGGCGAGTAAATACATCAAACAACTCTCTGATGGCTATGAACAGAAGCCCCTGGTTAAATTTGTAAGCCTATCTGTTGATCCGGCTGATACAGGTCAGATCAAAGATTTTGCAGCTAATTTTAAAGCAAAAGAAGGTAAGTGGGATTTTTTAGCTGGCGATACTGCACAAACTTATCCACTGATTAGGCAAGGCCTGTTGCTTGATGTAATAGCAAATGAGTCCAATGGAAAGAACAGCTTTATATTTAGCAATAAGATAGTACTGATCGATAATTTTCACCGTATACGGGGTATTTATGATGCCGACGATTCAGGAGCGAACGCTAAGTTAGAAGATGAGATAAAAGTGCTTATTGCGGAGTATTTAAGGAACGTTAAAGATGGTAGGTAGTTGGCTTGGCAGTTAGCGTTTGGAGTCAGAAGTCGATACAAAATAATTTAATATAAAAGAGATTTAAAAACTCATGGAAAATAGCCCGATTGAGAAAAAATATAACAAATGGATCATAATTCTTTCTATCCTGATACCGGTAGCTGTAGCCTTTTTATTTGTAGTAAAGTTAAAAGATTTAGGTATTGATGCACCAACCTTGCCTTTTTTACCACCAATATACGCTACCATAAATGGGATTACAGCCATACTATTGGTAATTGCGGTTTGGGCAATAAAAAATGGAAAGATACAATTGCACCAAAATTTAATGAAAACAGCCATAGGTTGTTCTTTATTGTTTTTAGTAATGTATATCGCATACCATATGACTACGCCCTCTACAAAGTTTGGAGGGGATGGTGCAATAAAATATGCTTACTTCTTTATTTTATTAACACATATCTTATTGTCAATTGCAATTATTCCCTTGGTTTTGGTTACCTATGTGAGGGCTTTAGCCGAGCGTTTTGATCGTCACAGAAAAATTGCACGGATAACATTTCCGTTATGGCTGTATGTTGCTATAACTGGTGTGGTGGTTTATTTGATGATTTCGCCATATTATCAATACTAAAGATATATTAGCGATAAAAATTTGAAAGCCTTACTCAAAAACGTAAGGTTTTTTTGGTTATTAGATTTTTGCTTGCAGAAGATATTTGCTTTAACCCAATTTTTTTTTCACTTTTATGTATATCATATCACACAAAGGTATTCATAGAATTTGTATATGAATAACCAATCGACTAATTTATGGCGCAAGGAAGGATAGAAGATGAACGTAAGCTTATAGAAAAAATCGTAGAGGGAGATGAGCAGGCATTTTCTGTTTTATTCTTCAAATATCTTCCTGTACTCCATATTTTTGCTACTAAGTTCACCAAGTCTGATGATGCTGCCGAAGAAATTATTCAGGATGCATTTTTAAGAGTCTGGCTTAATCGCGATAAATTAGCAGAAGTAGATCATGTGAAGGCCTATTTATATAAATATGTTTCTAATGAATGTTTAAGCTACCTGCGTAAAAAATTAAAAGAAGATAGGGTTGTTGATGCATTTACGGCTAAGCAACAAAATAGCAATAATAGCACTGTAGAAACTATTAATTTAAATGAGGTAACTAAGATTATTGCTGTTGCAGTTGATAAATTGCCTGATCAGCGGAAAAATATATACCAATTGAGCAGGCGCGATGGTAAAACTATTCCTGAAATAGCAGAAATACTTAATATTTCTCCTAATACAGTTAAAAACGCACTCGTAATTGCCTTAAAATCGATACGTATACACCTCGACCAACATGGAATTGTGTTCTTTTTCCCAATTGTTTTTTTCTTTTTGAGAATAAAATAGAAAAAAATTAATATCCCGATAGTCCTGATTTTCTTTTGCTGCTTCTTAGTATCAGAATCTTTATGGAACGTATACATTATCTATTGCAACAGTTTACAGCTAAGACCTTAAGTCTGTCCGAAAAGGAAGAACTTTTAGTTTTGGCCGAAAACAGCACATCACTACTTTCTGACGAAATCGTGAAAATGATTATCGCAGAAGAAGCGCATGCAGTTAATGTTGTTGAGGAAAAATGGAATCCTGTTCTCAATAAAATTCTGACGATAGATAAACCAACCCGGTCGCCTAAGCGAATTTTAATGAATAGTTTAAAATGGGCTGCCGCTGCTGTTGTTTTTATTGCATTTTCTTTAACGACTTATCTCTCTTTACAGAAAAAGAAAGAGCATGTTTTTGCTACTGATGTAGCGCCTGGAAAAAATAAAGCTATTCTTACCCTGGCTGATGGAAAGAGAATTTCACTTTCAGACGCGATGAAAGGCGATATAGCCAAAGAAGCTGGTTTCTCTATAACTAAAACTGCCGATGGCCAGTTGGTGTATAACGTTGCCGGATCTGAAAATGTAAATGATACCAGATTAAATACCATTTCGACCCCAAATGGCGGCGAGTGGCAAATCCAGTTACCTGATGGTTCTACGGTTTGGCTAAATGCAGCCTCTTCAATTCAATACGCATTAAACATTGGAACCGCAAAACAGCGTGTAGTTAAATTGGATGGTGAAGCTTATTTTGAAGTCGCCAAAAATGCAGCACATCCTTTTATTGTAGAAACCGATAAACAAGCTGTTGAGGTTTTGGGTACGCACTTTAACATTAACAGCTATAAAGATGAAAAGGTAACTAAAACTACTTTGTTGGAAGGAAGTGTGCGTGTTTTGCATAAAAATACCAATGAGAGCGAAGTACTTAAACCTGGAGAACAATCACTGGTATCAGTTTCGGGTATTGCCATAAAAGAAGTGGATGTTGAAGAAGCAATAGCGTGGAAAAAGGGTTATTTTATGTTTAATAACGAAAGGCAGGAAAGCATTTTACGTAAAGTTGCCCGTTGGTATAATGTAGAAATAGAATATGCAGATCCTGCTGCAAAAGATGTAATGTATTACGGAACAGTAAGCCGTTTCGAAAAAATATCAAAAGTGCTGACCAAGTTTGAACAAACAGGGGAGGTGCATTTTGATATTAAGGGCAATAAATTAATTGTTCACAAAGAATAAATGATAACAGATGAAGGCATAACTAACCTTTATCTCTAAAAATAAAACAACTTAATCAACCTTAACCTAAACCTTACAAATTATGAATAGACCTCAACAAACCTCCTGACGATTCGAAGATAAATGAATAAAAAAAGGAGTGCTTGCAACACCCCCTTTATTATCTGTTTAGCTATTCCGAAACCGGAATCGATTAAAAATCAATTATTTCTTGGATAATCCGCGAAACGCTTTTTGGCGTCCAAACTTCATTGCGCTTCGCAAAAAAAAACAGACTATTAAATGTACAAAATTTATATTGAAATTTTATGTACGCACCGACGCTACATACCTAAATTGCTATTAATTATGAAGTTAGTTACGGTCATACTGCTTGTCTCTTTAATGCAGGTAAGCGCAGCTTCATTTGGCCAGCTGGTTACGTTAAAAGAAAAAAATGTAACCTTAGAAAAGGTTTTTAAAGAGATCAGAAAACAATCTGGTTATGATGTTCTTTTATCAACCAATAAAATTAAAACCTCAACCACTTTAAACGTTGACTTTAGTAATTCTACTGTTGAAGAGGTGATGGACAAAATTGTTTCCGGTAGAGACTTAAGCTATACTGTAGAAGACAGAACGATTTTAATTAAATTAAAAGAAAAATCTGTTTTTGATAAGTTATTGGGCTATTTCGTTGCTGTTAGGGTAACGGGAAAAGTAAAAGACAAAAATGGAGCGGTACTTCCTGGTGTAAGTGTAAGAGAAAAAGGAGCAGCCAATGCAGTATCTACCAGTGCCAATGGAGATTATTCAATTTCTGTTAAAGAGAGCGCTACGTTGGTGTTTAGCTACATTGGATATAAAACACTCGAAGTAGAAATTGGTGGCAAAACGATTGTAAATGTAAGTTTAGAAGAGGATGCTGCCCAACTTAAAGAGGTAAATGTAGTTTCAACAGGTTATCAGGAACTGAATAAGAAATTATTTACAGGATCTTCGACTAAATTAAAGGCAGTTGATGTACAAAGAAATGGTGTACAGGATATTAGCCGTATGCTAGAAGGGCAGGTTGCAGGTGTATCGGTACAAAACGTGTCGGGTACTTTCGGTGCTGCACCAAAAATCCGTATCCGTGGAGCATCTTCATTAAATGGAGATAATAAGCCACTTTGGGTAGTAGATGGTATAATGCTTGAAGATTTAGTGAATGTATCAAACGAACAATTATCAAGTGGTGATGCTTCAACGTTGATCGGATCATCGGTTGCCGGATTAAACTCAGATGATATTGAGAGCTTTGAAATTTTAAGGGATGCGGCAGCTACAGCTATGTATGGCGCAAGAGCAATGAATGGTGTTGTTGTTGTAACTACAAAAAAGGGTAAAAACACAGAAGGTAAACCAATAGTATCTTACTCAGGTAACTTTACCACCTATTTAAAACCGAATTATAACCAGTTCGATATTATGAATTCTGCAGATCAGATGCAGGTTTATTTAGATATGGAAAATAAGGGATGGCTTAGACATTCGGATGTATCAAAAGCTGCAAGCGGTGGAGTATACCGTAAAATGTATGATTCGATGTATGATTATAATCCTGCAACGGATCAATTCGCTTTGAGAAATGATGCCCCAAGCCGTCTTCAGTTTTTAAATAGATATGCCAATGCAAATACCGATTGGTTTGATGTATTGTTCCGCAACTCGTTAATGCAGGATCATTCTGTAAGCATCATGGCAGGAACGAACAAATCTAAATTTTATGCCTCTACCAGTTTTTTAAATGATAATGGCTGGACAGTTGGCGACGGTGTAAAAAGATTTACCGGCATGTTAAGGGGAAATTTTGATATAACAGACCGTCTGCAGATCGAAATCCTATCTCAGGGATCAATCCGTGATCAACGTAGTCCAGGTACTAACAATCAGGAAAATAATGAAGTATTAGGTCAGGTAGACCGTGATTTCGATATTAATCCTTTTAATTATGCCTTAAGAACCAGTAGAACGCTTACGCCATATGATGTGAATGGAAACAGAGAGTATTTTGTTCAAAATTATGCACCATTTAACATCCTGCAGGAATTAGAAAACAATAGTATTAAAACCACATTAATCGATCTGAAAATTCAGGGCGGTGTAAAGTATAAAATTATCGACGGCCTTAAATATTCATTTACTGGTGCATATCGTTATGTTAAATCTGATCAGGAGCATAGCATTACTGAATACTCAAACGCGGCGAACGCCTACCGTGCTTATGGTAATAGTAATGTGATAGAAAATAACAGGTTCTTGTACAGAGATCCTTCGAAGCCAGGATCTTTGCCAAGCATCGTATTGCCTGAAGGAGGTTTTTATAATGTGACTTCTAACGGTTTAGTAAATTATTTCATGCGTCACGATTTGGAATATGATAAAGTATTCAATGAAGATCACTTATTCAATGTTTTAGGTGTGGTAGAAATGAGATCCAACGATAGGCAAAACCGTTTTAGTAATGGTATCGGCTATCAGTTCGATAACGGCGGGGTTCCATTTATTAATTCCGATTACTATCAGCAGGCTATCGAAGCGAATTCATACCCTTATGGAATGGGAAAAAATTATGACCGTTTCCTTTCATACGCATTAAAGGCCGCTTACTCTTACAAAGGAAAGTATAGTTTTAATGCAACTGGCCGTTATGATGGGTCCAATTTATTGGGAGAGTCCCCTACTGCAAGATGGCTACCTACCTGGAACGTATCGGGCGCATGGAACATTCACGAAGAAAATTTCTTTAAAAACCAAAGTATATTAAATAGAGCTACCATCAGAGCAACCTATGGCTTAACTGCAAGTACAGCCAATGCTAAAAACTCAAGCTTAATTTTACGTAATCAAACAACGCGTAGAACTGACGATATTGATAAAGAATCATCAATCTATATTGATGCTTTAGAGAACTCTCAGTTGACTTGGGAAAAAACATATGATACCAATTTGGGTTTCGATATGGGCTTTTTTAAAGATCGCTTATCACTATCAATAGATTTGTACAGACGTAATGGATTTGATTTAATTGGTCAATTTCCAACCGCAGGTATTGGTGGTCAGGGATTAAAAGATGCCAATTATGCTGATATGAAATCAAAGGGTATCGAATTTACGTTAAATGCAAGGGTAATTAATCAGGATAAATTTAAATGGAGTACTAATTTAAACTTTGGCTACCACAAAGGTGAAGTAACCAGATTAGATTACGAACCTAATATTTTTAGATTAGTTACACCTAGCGGTGGCTATAGATTAGGCTATCCGCAAAGTGGATTATTCTCTATAGTGTTTGATGGTTTAGATCATAACACAGGCGTGCCGACATTTATTGATGAAAATGGTAATAAGAAAGCTACAGAAGTTTATTTTCAGAGTAACAATTTACAATATTTAAAGTACGAAGGACAGGTTGATCCTAAAATTACCGGTGGTTTTTCAAATAAATTCAGTTATGGAAATTTTAGCTTATCAGCTTTGGTTACTTTTAGTGCAGGTAATGTTGTAAGATTAAATCCTAATTTTAGTGATCGTTATACCGATCTAACCGCAACTTCTAAAGAATTCTTAAACCGCTGGACACAGCCAGGCGATGAGCTATTAACAGATGTGCCATCAATTGCTGACCGGTTTGTTATTGGAAATTTCGCTGGTACCGAAAAACCTTACAATGCCTATAATTACTCTACCGTTCGCGTTGCAGATGGTGGTTTTGCGCGATTGAAACAAGTAATGTTATTCTATCAGTTGCCAAAAATATGGGCATCTGCTATAGGAGCAACAAATGCTTCAGTAGGTTTTGTAGGTAATAATGTTTGGTTAATATATTCAGATAAAAAGTTGAACGGTCAAGATCCTGAGTTCTTTGGTTCTGGAGGAGTCGCATTGCCAATTCCACGTCAATATACTTTATCGTTAAAGGTTGGTTTTTAGTTAATAACAAATGATGAAAACATTAAAATATTATACACTGGCTGCTGTAATGATTATTGCTGGAACCAGTTGCAAGAAATTTCTGGAAACAAGTCCAGATTTAAGAACGCAGTTAAATTCTAAAGAAAAGGTTGCCCAATTGCTAGTTTCTGCATATCCAAAGGCAGAATACCTCTCTTTTACAGAAAATTCTTCTGATAATGCTGAAGATAAAGGACCAAGAACAGATTATTCTCCGGTTTCAACAGAGTTATCGTGGACCAGTGCCTATTTTTGGCGCGATTTCCAAAATGGAGTGGAGATAAGCGGTTCAACTGATGATTATTGGAATAAAACTTATCTGGCTATTGCGGCAGCTAATACTGCCCTGCAATATATAGATAAACATCCTGGTGAAACTGATTTATTGCCATACAAAGGCGAAGCACTAATGGCGAGGGCTTATGCACATTTTATGTTGGTAAGCTTGTATGCAAAAGTATATAAACCGGGGCAGGCAAATGATTCGCCGGGAGTACCTTTTGTAACCGATCCTGAAATTGAAGTTTCCCCACAATACAAAAGAGGTACTGTTGCAGAAGTATATGCAAAAATAGAACGCGATTTAACTGAAGGTTTACCGCTTATCAATAATTCTGTTTATAAAACTGCACAAAAATATCACTTTAGTCTCAATTCTGCCAATGCATTTGCTGCAAGGTTCTATCTGTTTAAAGGTAACTACGATAAGGTAATTGAACATAGTGGAAAAGTATTGTTGGATAATGCGCAAGCTAAAGGAATGTTGAGGCCATGGAACAGTACTTATCTACCTTACATTGCAGCCGCTTTAAGAACAGCATTTACGCAATCTTCACAAAATTCTAATTTGCTGATGGGAGAAGCTAATTCAATTTGGGGAAGGAACTTTTATATCAGATATGGTCTGGGAAAAGTAATCAGTAATACTATTTTGTTAGGTCCAAATATTACCGGAGGTAATTATTCATATAAGCCAACTCCTTATGTTGAACCTTATTACGACAGCTGTAAGTTTTCCGAACTATTCTTTGAAAGTAAAATTGGTTCAGGTTTTGGACAGCCATATATCATGGTTCCGCTATTAACTTCTGATGAGTTGATTATGAACAGGGCAGAAGCTTATGCCTCAAAAGATCAGTATGATTTAGCATTACAGGATATCAATACTTTCTTAAGTACCAGGATTACAAACTACAACTCATCAACACATGGTATTACCTTAGAGAAAATTTCTGCTTATTATGGCATTACTGACCCTAAAGCGGGTTTAATCAAGACTATTTTGGATCTTAAAAGAGCTGAGTTTATTTCAGAGGGTTTGCGCTGGTTTGATATTATCCGCCATGATTTGACGGTTAAGCATAGCGTTTTAGATGAAAATGGCGCAAGTACTACAATTGAGCTTAAGGCTGATGACCCCCGTAGGGTTTTTCAATTACCAATTCCTGCAACTAAGGCAGGGTTAACTCTTAATCCTAGATAAATTATATAGAAATGAAAAAGATTTTTTTATGCCTTGCACTGTTAACTACAGTATTGGTGTCATGTAAAAAGGAGAAAGCACTTAATGTTGATATTACAAAATCTAATTTAGATACCTATGCGAAGGGCGAACTGGATAAATGGCTGGATGTAAACTTTTTAAATCCATATAATATAGAGGTTTTGTATCGTTTTGATCGGTACCAGGCCAGTATTGATAAGGAAGTTTCGCCAGTATTGGAAGAAAACGTGCAGCCGATAATGGAAGGCGTAAGTGCTATATTTATAAAGCCCTATCTTGATATAACAAACAAAGCCTTTCTTCTGCCTATTTTACCTAAAGAAATTGCACTCTTTGGTACAGGCGAATATTCTGATGAGCAGATTACATTGGGAACTGCAGATGCCGGAAGGCAGATTAACCTTTACGAGGTGAATCAATATGATAGAAATAATAGATTTAGTGTTTTAGGAACTTTAGACAGGCCAGCTGCATTTCATACTATGCACCATGAATTTACCCATATTCTTAACCAGAATATACCAGTTCCGCCAGCGTTTGAAGCAATTTCTTCTAACTATATCGGCTCTGCCTGGGTTGGAGCTGGTAATCCTGCTTCGCTCGCAAAATCTTTAGGCTTTATAACCAGGTACTCTAGAAATAATAAGGACGAAGATTTTGCTGAGATGACCTCTACTTTGTTGGTTGAGGGACAAGATGTATTCGATGCTTACGTAAGTACCGCTACTGATCCTACAGCAATTGCCAAGTTGCGCAAAAAAGAACAGATGGTTGTTGATTATTTTAAGTCTGCTTTTGGTATCGATTTCAGGGCTTTACAAGCAAAGGTTAAGTTAGCAATGGAAACTTATGCGCCGGTAGTTATCACTCCTCCTATCAGTAATTATAACGCAGGTTCTTACGGTGGATTTTTTATTGATAAAACCGCAACAAACCAGGGAACTGCTTATGTTACGGCATTTAATTCTACCAATACATTAACTACTGCAGGGGGTTACCCGATTCAGAATATTGTTGAACTCAGTTTTGTAAACAGGGCAGCCAATAGAACTGATATGGTGCTTAAAGTGAAAACAAATACTGCTGTGGAGTTTTGGTATAATTTAAGAGGAACAATTTCTGTATCTGGAAACACGGTAAAATATGCATTAGGAACCCCAGGTACTGCAACTCAATATTCGAATGGAACCGCATTTCAAACACGATTTAAACCATTATTAGATTATCTAACTACAAAAACGTTTGCGCTTAACTGGGTTGATACCATTGTTCCCAACTCGAAAGATGTATCGCTCGGGTTTTTTGATACAGCTAACAATCAGCTTGGTTTTTATGGTACAATAATAAGAAACTAACAAATGGCATGTTTGATGAATTTTATATCATTCACGTAAAATAAAAGTGTTTTACTTTAAATAAGATTATACATGAAAAAAATATTTATAATAGGTTTTTTTGCATTACTTATTATTCAGGCTTGTAAAAAAGATCAAGAGTTAATTGATGGAAAACGGCCGGAAGAAAGAGTTGCAGAAAATTTGGAAAAGTACAGAAATGAACTAACCAGTAGCCCAAATGGTTGGGTGGCATATTTAGGAACAACCCTAGTTGGTGGCGGCTATAATTTTTATATGTCATTCGACAAAAACAATAGAGTGGTAATGCGAGCCGATTACAACAGCGATGTTGCCCTTGAAACAATAGAAAGCACCTATAGGGTAAAACAGGTATTGGCTCCTTCTTTGATTTTTGATACCTATACACTTTTACATCGATTACAAGATCCAGATCCAGGTTCTTTTGATGGAGATTACTCAGTAGGGTATGGATCTGATTTTGAATTTGAAATTAGAGAGCAGGTTGGTGATACCTTGAAATTGATTGGTAAAAAACGTAAGGCACCTCTTATTTTGGTAAAAGCTACAGCAGATCAGAAAGCATTTTATACCAGCGATAAATTTTCTGACAATATTGAGGGCATTAGCACTTTCTTAGCTGATAATCCGTTTACCTACATCTTAGATCCAAAAGATAATACTAAAAAAATACAGGTATCAATGAGCCCGGATGTTAGATCAAGATCTTTTGCGCTGATTTCTACAAACGCAGGCGAAATTATTACGAATTCGGGTGTGTTTTCATTTTCAGATGCGGGCGCACGTTTAAATACACCTGTTAAGCAGGGCGATGTAACCTATACGAGTCTAAGCTGGGATAATGTAGCTGAAAAACTTTATCTGGTTTCAAGTACAGGAACTAAGGTTCAAATTCTGGTTTCAAATACGCCTATACTGCCATTAGATATCCTAATTGGCTCAGTATACTCGTCTCTAACCTTGCCAAATGCTACGCAATATCCTGGCTGGTCTGCAAATTTTGTGACCAGAAGGGCTAGTGCTGCCTCTGCAATATTAACTGGAGGTTACAATTTAAGGTTGGATATGATGCAGTTTATATTTAATGGTAAAGCCAAAACATTAACATTAAATGCAGCCATTTATCAGAATGCGAATGGATTTTTAGCAGTATATTCTTACACCTATGCTAAAGCAGCAGATGGTACATTTAAATTCACTTACATTGGTGCCAATGGAAATGGATCTTTAATTATCCCGGGAATGAATCCTTTATTGGCTGATCGTATAAATGCTGATGATTTTAAACTTGATTATTTTATTAATCCTACCACAGGAGCCATTTTGGGGCAATTTATTAGTGTACAACACCCAGATTTCACTTTTTCAGGAGCTTTACAATAATATTAAATAGCTCTTAAAAGTCTCACCTTGGGGTGAGGCTTTTTAAATAATATCTGTATTTTAAAATTGATTTATGAGACATGTGCTTTTAGTAAAAATAATATTCTATTTCAGCATATTTAGCGGTTTATATTTTTTCCTTACGTTTAATGGAGGCTTTTCGCAGCTTAATTCGCCTGTAATCAATGGGCTATTCGAATTTTTTACCATACCATTGGTAGTCGTTCAACTGACTATATTGTGTTTTTCAATATATAAAGTGATTACTAGTAAACAGCAAATATTTTTTTTAATAACAACAATTGTAATATCTGTTTTGATTTTTTCTTTTATGTTTATTAATAAATAGTTGATTCCTGCCGGAAATAGCCAATATTAATGTCAAATTTGATTCAGGTTTTATAGAAACATTCCTTTACACAAGACACTTATTAAATACATCTTTAACCTTTAAACAGCTTCTAATATGAAAAAACGTATTACCCTATTGCCTCAAAGAACAAAAATTTTGTTTGTTCTTTTTGGAATCTTTACATTACTCTTTTGCTTTAATGCCTGTCGAAAAATTTACTCTCTTGATGAGAATCAAAATGAAAAAAGCAATTTTAGCACAAACACACACAGCATAGATTATAGTGCCGGCCTCTCCGATAGTACATTGCATTTTAAAATTAAGGTTTACAAGAATGATAATCACTTAACGCAGATAGATGAAACATTCGATATCGATATGCGGAAAAATAGTTTTAATAAAAATATTGCTAACATTTTGAAAGAGAAATCAAAAAATGTTGAGTATGATAAACTTAGTTCAAACGATGTAAAGATAATTTGCAATGCAATTAAAGATATGATTACTAAAAAAATAGAATCACTATCACCTGATGAGATAAAAAGCCCTAAAATTCAGGGATTATATTTAAGTCTGTCTTTTGCAAGGAGATTATTGAAAAATAAATCGGCCACGTATCCAAATTTAACTGGTTTACGCAATAAAAATACTCTTAGTACTGTTGTAAATCCTTTTGATACACCACCCAACCAAATCCAACCCTACCTATACGAGCAAGATGTTTATGAGGGAACAACAATCGGTTTGTCTCCGTTTATTTTGAATGAAGATATTATTATCAACAAAGAAGATTTATTATTAGTCATTTCTCAAGATCTTTCCTCTATTGGACAAGATAGCAAAGGATTATACATCTTTCAAACAGTACTTAATGGTATAAATCAGTCAACCTTTACGCTTAAGGATTTTCTACGAGAAATAGATACTTACCGAGCCTTACATCCAGAGTTGATCGATAGTTTTGGAGGCTGGTGGCCAAGCGGTAGTGATCATGGTTGTTGTGGTAACTATGTTGGAAGCTGTAAAGTTTGGCATCCAATCTGCTACATTCATGATAAAATATGTAAAAAATGCACACCCAGATGGTTTTGCTTAGGTGGTTGCATACCAGATAAAACATCATCTGAATTTGGTCCACAACCTTTTACTTTAATTGAGGATTCAGAAAACGAAGCTAATTTAATCTTTTTGCCACAGCCTTTACCAGATTCCGTATATTATGCCCAATCTCTAGTTGTTTTAAACTTAATAAAGCCATCTCGTAAAAAGCCAATATTTTACAGTTCGACGGATAGAAAATACTATTCAGACGCTGCTTTTCAAATTCTATTAGAAAATGGTTATTATGTGTTACCTGATGATCTTTTGTCTAAAAAATATTATCGTATTGTTAATGGTCAAGTCGCATCAACTGGCGTTGCAGTATATCGATAGGTCTATTTGTCATTATAAAATTTTATAACCATGAAAAAATTATTATTGCTTTTTGTATTGAGTGTATTTTCCGTAGTTGGATTATCCTCATTTGAACCATTTTCAAACCAAACCATACAACGGCACACAGAGCCAGTACTTATCGCAGTAAGCGTTGATGGCTACTCGGGTGAATTGTACTTTGATGATGCAACAGACCAATTTTTAAGCGGAAGTGTAAGTAAAGCAATTCCTAATGGAGGTGGATTATATAGAATGTATACCATTAATTCAGTGAATGGAAATTTATCACGTTCATTAATAAACAATCAGATTACCCATTTTGATGGAAATATTTATGGTTCTTCTGGCTCTAGTTTCTCCGTTACATTAACTTTAAACTCGAGTAACAACTCGGCATTAATTGCACAATAAAAGTTATCCTCTCTAAAACCTCACCCTAAAAAGTGAGGTTTTTTTATGACATAATTTTTAAACCCCTCCATCCGTTTATTCTTATATTTGTAAACGATGAAGAAGAAAGCAATTTTTATCCTGTTTGTTTTGGTATTAACCTTTGCGGTAAGTCCCAATGTTAACGCCCAATGTTCCATGTGTACCATTAATGCCGAACAAGGTGTTAAAAACGGGAATACACAAACTGCAGGCTTAAATACAGGCGTATTGTATCTTTTATCTATTCCCTATTTAATGGCTGTTATTGTTGGCGTAGTCTGGTATAAGAAATACCGCAAAAAGAATGTCCATCTTAATATGAAAAAAGAACCTTTTAATTTAAATTAAAAGTATGTCTGAGCAAACTACCTCAAAACTTTACGCTATTGTACATTGTAAATGCCCGCATTGCCGCAGAGGAGCTATTTTTACAGGCAGTATGTATGGCTGGAACATTCAGCATACTAAAGAAATTTGCGGGCATTGTGCTCAACGCATAGAAATTGAACCTGGTTACTTTTATGCAGCGATGTATGTAAGTTATGCGATGAATGTAATCGAAATGCTTTTTGCCAGTTTTCTCACCTATTTAGTTTTTGGTCCGCTTACCGATGAAACTTTCTGGCCTTATCTGATTGTTATTTTTGCAGGTTGTTTTATCCTGTACCCGTTTAACTATCGATATTCAAGAATTATACTGCTCCATGTGTTATCGCCGAACATTAAGTATAAGCCATATTACGATAAGTAAGTCGGGAGCCAGAGGTCGGGAGTCCGAAGTCAAGAGGTATAGGTTGACTGTTGAAACTGTTTGATGGGGCTTTAGCCTATTGACCATGAACGATCAACCATTTTAAATATAATCTTTCAATTTTTAGCAATGTTAAAAAAAGAAACCCTAAACTTTATAAAAGACGTTGCGGAAAACAACAACCGTGAGTGGTTTGCTGCCAATAAAGATGTTTATGAAGCTGCAAAAGCCGATGTACTCGAACTTGTAGCAAAATTAATCCCCGATCTGGCTAAGGTAGATCCACTGCTATCGGCAGAGGCTGATCCTAAAAAAAGCCTTTTACGTATTTACCGCGATGTGCGTTTCAGTAAAAATAAAGATCCCTATAAAAATAATTTCGGTATCTGGTTTTCGGCCAAAAGCAAAGGAGGGAACGAACCGGGTTATTATCTGCACATCCAGCCAGGAAAAAGCTTTATTGCGGGTGGATACTGGATGCCTGAAGCATCGCATTTAAAATTGATCAGACAAGAGATTGATTATAATATTGGCGATTTTAAAGAAATTATCAACGAAAAGGATTTTAAGAAAAACTTTAAACTAGGTGTGGATAATGCACTTAAAAATGCACCAAAAGGTTATGATCCTGCAGATCCAAACATCGAATTTTTAAAGCTGAAAAGCTTTGAAGCCACCACAAAAATCGATGATGAAGAATTTTTGAAACCGAACCTCGTTAATAAGTTGATAAGTTCTTTTAAAACAGTACAGCCATTAGTTGCATTTTTAAGAAATGCAATAGAACAATAACTAATTAAAAATAACCAATAACCAATTAGCAATGATCAAACAGAATACCTTCTTGATACTTGCTACTAAATACTTATTACTGAATACTTATTACTGAATACCACATACTAAACTCTTGAAACTTTAAACATGAAAAATACCTTTTTTGCCTTTGCCGTTCTCCTCTTTTTTTCTTCCTTAACTTCTTGTGTTGTATTATCTCCAAAAAAGTATAAAGCTTTGTTGGGAACTAAAGACTCACTTTATACCGCATTTAATGAAGGTTTAATTAAAATCGAAAACCTTGAAAAAGAAGTAGCAAAATTGAAAAAGGATACGACTTTAATGGCTGAAGAGCTTCGCGATTTGCAAAGTAATTACAATACCGTTGATGCGAACTATAAAAAACTTAAAAATAATTCTTCAAGTGAGATCACCAAACTATCAGGCGATTTAGCTGCCCGTGAGAAACGTTTAAAAGAAGTGGAAGAGGTGCTGCGCAAACGTGATGAAGCCACCAACTCACTCAAAGAGAAACTACAGCAGGCCTTATTGGGCTTTACCAAAAGCGGTTTAACTGTTGAAATTAAGAATGGGAAGGTATATGTTTCGCTAACCGATAAACTCTTATTCCCTTCAGGAAGTATCATCATTGATGAAAAGGGTAAACAAGCTTTAACGCAACTGGCTAATGTTTTAAAACAGCAGCCTGAAATTAACATTGCAGTTGAGGGGCATACCGATAATCAGAAAATAAATAATCTGGGGCAGATTAAAGACAACTGGGATTTAAGTGTGTTGAGGGCTACTTCTGTTGTACGTTATTTAACAGAGAATGAAAAAGTAGAAAGTGTAAGGATGACGGCAACTGGTAAAGGTGAATTTCAACCCTTGGGTACAAATGCAAATGCAGATGGAAGAAGCAAAAACAGAAGGATCGAAATCGTGCTTTCTCCAAAACTGGATGAACTGTATAATTTGATTAAATAAGATAACAATAATTAATGAAGAACCTATTAACCTGAGTTCTATTATTAAATCTTATTTTGTGGCATTTTAATCAAGTTTTCTGTTAAAGCGGTCGTCACCCTGATCCGATAGCTATCGGATTTATTTCAGGGTCTTTCACGCTAAAAAGATGCTGAAATAAATTCAGCAGGACGATAAAGCGGGATTAGGCGTAAATAAGATATAATTTTCAGCAAATAATTATCGAACTCAGGCTATTAGAATAATCATGTTTTTATGATCAGGAAATGAAGGTGCAGTAGTTTCTGGCATCTTGCAGCCCCGCCATTCACTTCAATCTTTTTGTGCCGCTGTCATGCTGAGGTACGAAGCATCTGTTCATAGGTTACAGATGCTTCGTACCTCAGCATGACAGCAGATTCAGGGTTGCTGCAACAAAAAGTATTTTCGCTGCTGTCGGGTTTAGGCACAAGGGTTTGTACACCCTAAAGCCTCAAAAATGAAAAACTGTCTTAGCCCCTTTAGCCCCGGTTGAAGCATTTACCCTGCAGCAACGAGGTACGAGGAAGCGAAGCGTAAACGCGAAAAACGGGAAGAAATTTAGTATTTTGTACAGGCCTTGCGCTCCAAACGGGAAAAAGTTTTTAATTAGGAATTAAGAGAATATAGTTTTTGGAGGAGAAAGCCTCTTTTATTGGTTTTGGTGCCTGCGGTAAGATTTTAAAATCTTAAAGGTATGATCGAACTCATGACTGCTTAGGTTAGAATAATCAGGCATGGAGAGTTTATGAGTATTTAAAAAGTTTAGGAGTTCTTTAATAACGCTTGATACTTCTTCCGATTCATCGGTATGTTTTAGGGTATCGATCTTACTTAACAGTAAGGTTATTTCTAACATCTTAAAATTATTCTTTCTGGTAATACTCAAGCCGATATTAGTTTCTATAAGCGCTTGTTCGTAATGATGTGTGGCATTATAAAAGCTGGCTTTAAAAACATTAAAGCTGGCCAATATAAAGTTGGTATAATAGGTATAATCGCTGCTGATGATTTTATCTACGAATTGCATAATGCGCTGCGCTTTTTTAAAATAGTTGAGCTTGATGTAGGTTTGCCCTAAATGAAGCAATAAAAAAGGAGAAAATACCGAATGTCTTACGTAAAAAATATTGGGATATTTAGTCAATATGGCCATAATAAAACGATGGCATCCTGCATAATTTTTCTGAGAAAATAAGGCAGTCAATACCAATCTGTAGGAGAGTATTTCGGCAGAGGTGATCTCTTCATTTCTTCGCGGTTTACTTTGATCTATCTCCTGGCAAAGTTTTACAATTTTATCTTCAAGGCTTTTGCTCTCGTTAGGTTTATTAATCAGGTTATTATAAAAATAAAGGATTAAATCGTAAGGATTAATTGGAAATATTTCGTTTAATCTTTTATAATTTCTCTTTAACAGCTGCATGGTATTGGCTAAGCCAATTTTATCTACATCAATAAGATTAAGGTTGCATTCTATTACATGCAGCATAATCTGAACGTCTTCATTCAGTACATTTTCCGATATGTTTTTGATGGTTTCTTTATACAGGTTGCTCATGGTCCGCCCTGTAGTCATAAGGTCGATAAAATCGATACCAATGCTCAACTTATTGAAGTTAGAATTGGGTTTGCTGAGTTCGTATTTCGATACAGAGCAAATAAAATCAAAAGCACTGTTTTTTTCACGGTTTGAAAATGGCAGTTTAAAGATGTTTTTTAAAGCAGAAATTTCGTTACGGTTGATCGCGAATCTGATCGACCAGTTAAGGATATGATCTCTTTGGGGATTTTGGCCAGGAAAACTGTTTAAGATGTGTTCGAAAAATAGTTTACCTGGTTTATATTCAAATTTATCGGTAATCTGTATAAATAGAAAATAGGTATAAATATCGTCGTTTAAAAAGCGGACAATTTCTGTAGGAATGGTTGTACTTAACCTTTTTTCTTCGATGATAATCCCATTATTTAAAAGTTCTGCGTACGCATCAGGATAACAATTGATGTAGCTGAGGATTTTTTCTTTAGCAACCCTTAATTTTTTATTTCCTTCTGAAATGCAATCACTTATTTTTTTGAGGAGAAATATTTTTTCGGTGCTTTTTTTTGCCATAAATACGCGCCTTTCTAAAAAATAACTAATTAATTCATAACATAACAAGGGGTTATTCAGCTCAAGGTGCTGTTGCTCATCTTTGAGTTTGAAATACACCTGTAACCAGAATGGTGTTTTAAACTGGTTCAACAGGGGCAAACTTACGTCTGCCCTATTGATAATCCTGTTTTCTATTTGGCTTAAGGTGTAGAGTACTTCCTCAACATTTAATGATGGTACATTACTTAGGGTGTCTTCATCATAAAATAAGCCCATATACCAGGCCTTAGTTAAAGATGCAGAACCATAAATAGCAGGCTGAAGATTAATCCAGCTATCGGTTCGCAATCCAAATATGAGCTTAACAAAATTATTTTCCTCTATGCTATATAAGAAGTCTATAAATGCTTTAAAATGATGACTTCTGGCTAAATGTCCATCAATACCGTCAACAATAATAATAAAACGACCTTCCCTCTTTTCAGGATTTTTTTTAAAAAAACTGATTAATTCGCTAAGGCTTCGAAATTTAAATTCTTTTAAAAACCACTCTTTTAAAGTACCTCCATTTTGGATAATGGTATTAAGGCTCGCAGAGTTAATTAATAAAACAATATCATTTTTATAAAGGGCATTTTCTGAAAAGAAAAAATACTCTACCATGTGTGCAAGCAGTATTGATTTTCCCTGACCCGGTTGGGCACTTACGGTTGTAAACTGGTAATTGTTTTTTAAGAAATAATCAAAGTCAGGATAAAAAAAACTTCTGTTCGCAGTAGCATTAAATGGCACACCTGAATTATTTTTTTTAGCAATTAACGATACTTCTGTAATGGCATGTGCTTTTAGCTTTAAATCCTGCCAGATACTTTGAACAGAGGTGGTTTGGTTTTTTTTGTCCTTACAAAATGAGTCCCAATCATTATAACCTATATACTGTGACAGGCTATTTAAAGTAAATAATGAGAATTTATGTAATGTGTTCGCAAAGCCAAAGAATCGTTTGATCGTCGTTTCACTTACGTAGTTTTTGGTTTCCTGATATACATACTCAGAAATAATCTTACAATGAGCCGGGTCGATATTTCTCAAACCTGATTTTAAAAGGACAAACTTCCGGAGTTCGATAAGGAGATCGTTAGCGTTCATTAATTAACAGATGGGATGACTTACAGCTAATGTCATCATAATTTCACAATTGAAGAAATCTATTCATCGAGAAAGCCTCGTATGAATAAAATGAATGAAATGCAACAAGATAAAAATGAATAGTAATGGATAGGATAGCTAGCTATTCTAGATTTAGATTTGTCATGATGATATCATACCACATGAAAAACATTACCAAACTCTAGTATTAGTACATAGTAAGTCTTCCAAAATAACGCCTGACATGATGAAAACCCGTACTTTCTCATCCCGACTAGGGATAATTCGCAATACTTGTGTTGCATTCATCGTTCTATTAACGCTCTTCTCTGCCAAATCGTATGCTCAAACTAAAATTTTTGCAAATACTGTATCTGCTCAGAGCAGAGTGGACAATGCATTAAATGCAACTTTAAACGACAATACTTTTGCTACGGTTAATTCGTATGGCGGAATTGCCGTTGGTGTAGGCTCTTATAGCGGTGAACTGGAATTAAAATATCAAGCAGCTGTAGCTGCGGGAATAACATCTTATATCAGAATAGATTTTGATGGAGGTGTACTGAACAGTTTATTAGGGGGAAGTTTGGGAACCTTGCTGGCTAATGTAGGCGGAACGGTAGTTCTTGGGAATCATTCATTTCAGGTGGGCGCCAGAAACGGTGCTTCTGCAGTTCCCCCAAACGGCGGTAACAGTGTTAATGGATTTTCTTCAGATAATCTGCGTTTGGTAAAAGATGCAAATGGTTTTTTTTATATCGCAATAACTCCCACACAAGCTTATGATAGGGTATTTATAAAAGATGTAACCAATGCACTTTTGGTTTCGGTTGCTAATAATACAAAGGTTTATTATTCTTTTTATACTTCAGGTACTGATCCTTGTGCCCAGGCATTTGCTACTGGTTATGAAGGAACAGGTATTACACTCGATGCCTTACAGCTGGGAAGTTCTGGCGTAACAAATAGTGAAAGGGCAATAGATTCAGATCCAAATAATTTTTCTCAACTTAGTTTAGGGGTGCTTGGCGTGGGATCATCCATTAGCCAAAATTTCTATTTTGCAACAGCATCAAATCCTGGTGAAGATATTAACCTGCGACTTAGCGCTTCTCCTGCATTACTAACGGCAGGGCTTTTACAAAACATTTCTATAACTGCATATAATGGCGGTACCCAGGTATACACAGGCTCATTCCCAAATACTTTAAATCTGGATTTATTAGGTTTACTAAATAGCGGGCAACCAGTATCGATACCTTTTTCTCCAGGTACAAATGTAGTGTACGATAGGGTGAAGGTTACATTGGGATCTGTAGTTGCGCTAAACCTTACACAAACCATTAATGTTTATGGGGTAATCCGCTCTGCGGGCAGGCCAACGCCGGTAAGTGCAGCAATTGCCGCATGTTACAATACTACAGTAGCTTTAAACGCTACTACTCCAAATACCAACGAATTAAGATGGTATGAAGCAATAGAAGGAGGAACAGCATTACAAACAGTTGCTTTTAATGGTACCTTTACTACACCAGCATTAACGGCTACTAAAACTTATTATGTTGCTGCAAGAAGAGTAGGCTGTACAGCCGAATCGGCAAGAATACCCGTTGTAATTACCGTAAATCCACAAATTATTTTTAATGGGGCAACATTAATAAATGCCACTCGAGGTTTTGCCTATGCTAAACAATTAGATGTAGCTACAGGTGGAACAGCGGGTTATACTTATGCCCTGGCTGCAGGAAGTACACTGCCAACAGGCTTAAGTTTGTCATCAGCTGGCGTAATTACCGGAACACCAACCATAGCCAATGCTTACACTTTTTCTGTAGTTGCAACTGATGCCAAAGGTTGTAAAGCAACCGCAACTTATAATTTAACGGTTACCGCAGCATTGGTACTTACACCGGGCGCATTACCTGATGGTTTAACAGGAACTGTTTATCCAACACAGACTATCCCGGCTGCAACTGGTGGAACAGGGCCGTACACTTATACAGCAACAGGTATTCCTCCTGGCTTAAGTTTTAATCCAACAACAAGAGAAATTACCGGAACACCAACCCAACCTGGAATATATACGATACCGGTTACGGTTGTTGATGCAAACGGTAATACCATTACTTCCAGCTATACCATAAAAATTACTGATCCTCTATTGTTACCTACAGCGACCTTAGCTGATGGAACTACAGGAACAGTTTATACTACGCAGATTATTCCAGGTGCAGCCGGAGGAACTACACCTTATACTTATTCGGCAACAGGTCTTCCTCCGGGTTTAACTTTTAATCCATCAACCAGAGCCATTACCGGTACACCAACAACTATTGGTACTTATACAGTGCCCGTTACAGTAACAGATGCTGATGGAAAAATGGTGACAACCAATTATACCATCAACATCAATAACCCATTGTTGTTGCCAGCTGCAACTTTGCCAGATGGAACAGAAGGAGCAGTTTACACTACGCAAACTTTA
>NZ_JADCNK010000017.1:0-126852 GCF_014947265.1 Pedobacter sp. MR2016-19 | reverse complement strand
TTAAAAAGCCACATGGGAGTCTGTATAATAAATTGTCATTTTGAGAGATAGTTTATAATATAAATGGTCTCAAAGTATAGTCATTTCGACCGTAGTGGAGAACCCGAAGTCTCTGCTAAGCAAAATCTTTTAACTTTAATTCAATAACTTGGTACAAAGATCTCTCCATTCCGTTGCACTCCAGTCGAGATGACGACCCTTGTATTAAAATCTGTCAATGAAAACTAAAAAAGCTGCCCAATCATCGATCAGGCCGCTTTTCTTATACATTATAACCCGCTTAGTAACCAGGATTCTGGTACATTTTAACCGGATCTAATTTCACTTCATCAAAAGGAATAGGATAATACCTGTCCTTTATGGTTACGTTAGACAGCTTAGCAATTCCATACGATGACTGTGGTTTCGCTTTTAAGTAAGTAACCAACTCTGAAGCAGTAAAATTCCTGATTAAATCGAACCATCTTTGGTGTTCGAAAGCAAACTCTACCCTGCGCTCGTGTAAAATGGCTAGTTTTAAAGTCGGGAATTTAGCGGCATAGGTAGCATCCGTTTTGGCAACCGCATAAACTGGCATACCTGCTCTTGTTCTTACCATATCCAAATATTGAATAGCTATGGCATCGTTGCCCTGCAACATATTAACTTCAGCAAGCATTAAAATTACATCAGCATAGCGCATTAAAATCCAGTCGTTGCCTCCATAGCCGTTATTGGTTGCCAATTGGCTCGCATCGCGGAATTTAGTAATAAACCAATCTTTTACCGTAGCATCATTTGCAAACTTTACAGAAAAATCTTTTCTTAAATCACTTGTTTCATATTCATTAATCAAATCTAGCTTTACATTGCCACCGATACCGGTAGAAACCTTTAACGAATTAATGGTTTCTCCTTTTGCCTGATTGTTGGCGGCGATGCTTGAGCTGTAATTAATATCGCCCTGTTTGTAAGAAATCTGGAAAATTAATTCTTTACAAGTTGTTTTTTTCGTTACATCAAAAACATCCGTATATGGAATTTCGGAAAGGTTTCCAAAAGCTTTCATGTTATAAGCGGCCAACAGGTAAGTATTGGCATTGCTTAGATTTTCGGCCTTATTGTTTGGCAGGGTGGCCGCCATAGTTAAATAAACTTTGCCCAGATACGCATTAATGGCGGCCTTAGATGTTCTTCCAATATTCGCTGTTGCCGGAAAGTTGGGTAAGGTACTGTTTAACCCGTCTTTTAAATCAGCTACAATCTGGTTGTAAACATCCGCTTCAGGTGCGCGGAAAACAAAGGGCGTCACCTCTTCATTAGTTGATAATTGTTTTGTTACCAACGGTACCGCACCCCACTTCCGTACCAGTTCGAAATACATAATTGCCCTTATGAATTTAGCTTCTGCAACGTAATTTGCCTTATTAGCCTGAGTGGTAAAATTCGCTTTATCAATGTTGGATAAAATAAAATTGCTTCTGGTTATCGCATTGTAAAGGGCTAACCAATGGGCTTTCAGATAGGAGTTACTTGGCAGCAGGGAAAAATCGTTAAATTGAAAAGGTTCACCCGCATTACTCTGGTTATCATTTCTTCCCGCATCGTCCGAGCGTTCATCGGTAAATAAACCACTGTTCTCACCCATAGTGTTGCTGCTTCTCAACGATTGATAAGCACCATTTACAGCCAGTAAAACATCATTTTCTGTTTTAAAATAATTTTCAGGCGCTACTGCATTTGGATTCTTTTGATCCAGAAAATCCTTTTTACAAGCACTAAGGCCAACCACAACAGCCAGGGCTAAAACGATATAAATATTTTTTTTCATGTTCTGAATTTTAAAAAGTTAATTTAATGCCAAGATTATAGGTTCTGGCTAGCGGATAGTTACCATAATCCACACCAGGAGTTAAATTAGAACCTCCGCTATAATCCACTTCAGGGTTATAACCTTTGTATTTAGTAATGGTAAATGCGTTATCTACACTGGCATAAACGCGGATATTA
Organism: Pedobacter sp. MR2016-19; assembly: GCF_014947265.1. Taxonomy (NCBI): domain Bacteria; kingdom Pseudomonadati; phylum Bacteroidota; class Sphingobacteriia; order Sphingobacteriales; family Sphingobacteriaceae; genus Pedobacter; species Pedobacter sp. MR2016-19. The sequence continues at coordinate 124,863 of NZ_JADCNK010000017.1, read as the reverse complement.
TTCACTTTAAGCGTACTGGCAAGCGATTTTGGGAAAGTATAACCCATGGTGATGTTGGTACACCTGAAATAAGAACCATCCTGAATGTAGAAAGACGATAAACGGGTACTGTTACTTTGCGTACCTGCACGCGATGCACGGTAATTTAAGCCATTACCCGGATTGGCCTCGTTTCTGTAACGATCGGCAGCCTCTACATACTGGTTTCCCGAACCTTCAAAATTATACAGGTAATAATCCTGACCATCCAACACCTGGTTTCCATATGATCCGTTGAAAGATGCCCTTAAATCAAACGTTTTGTAAGAGGTGTTTAAGGCAAAACCATAGGTGAATTTCGGATATGGTGTTCCGATTACCGTTTTATCCGCATCGTTTACAATGCCATTTCCATCAGTATCCTGAAAGTACAAGTCTCCGATTTTTGCAGGATTGGTTGCTGAAGCTGATGGAGCAACCTTGCCTAAATTATCGGCAGTAATTCTACCCAATGCCTTAAATCCGTAGAACATCCCTACAGGCTGTCCTTCTTGTGTAATGTGCGTTAAATATGAACGCTCGGCGCCATTGGTTAAAATGGTACTCGCACCACCCATATTTAATACTTTGTTCCGGTTAACGGCAATATTTCCGCTTAAGCCCAAGGTAAAATCCTGGTTTTGGATAATTCTTCCATCCAACTGTAAATCGAAACCTTTATTGCGGATTTTACTATCGGCCAGATTGGTTAGGATAGATGAGGTACCTGAAATTCCGGAAACCGGCTGGTTGAACAACAGGTTGTAAGAATAACTCAGGTAGTAATTGGCGATAATGGATACACGGTTTCGGAACAAGCTGATATCGGTACCAAAGTTGTATTGGGATGTAGATTCCCAGCCTAATTTCGGATCCTGGATCGCATTTGGCCAGATAGCAGTAGATATGGCGCTACCGAATACAACACCATTTGGCATACTCATTTCCTGCTGTGTCCTGTAATTCGGAATGTTGTTGTTTCCACTTAAACCCCAGCTTGCCCTTAACTTAACTGTTGATTGTTCGCCCAGAAAACTGTTGTAGAAATCTTCTTCCGATAGGTTCCACCCTGCGGCTACCGAAGGGAAATTACCATATTTATTCAACGGACCAAACCTTGATGATCCATCACGACGGAATGAACCTGTCAGAAAATATTTTCCCGCATAATTATAACTGAAACGGCCAAAATAAGATAGTAATGTATTTGTAGATTTTGCCGCATTATCCAAAGCAAAGAAACTGGCATCGGCACCTTTATCGGTAATTTCACCAATATTATCATTCTGAAAACCTTTGGCAGAAACGCGTAGTAAATCGCTGGTGGTTTTTTGCGCAGAATATCCTCCAAGCACATCAATTTTATGCTTACTAAAGGTCTTATTGTAGTTTAAAGTAAATTCACCAAGCTGATCAACCTGACTAAGGGTTTGCGCTATGGCATTCGCCGCTGTTATCGAAGCAGTAGAATAAGGCGGATTATTACCATTACTTAAACTGGTTGGCAGATAAAAATCATATTTCTCATTATAGGTCTGTGTACCTAAATTGGCTTTAAAATCTAATCCTTCCAATATTTTATAAGTAGCGTTGGCATTATAGGTGCTTCTCGCCCCTTTTCTGGTAATTTTTACCTGTTCAACTGTAGCCAACGGATTTTCTGGGTTCTGGATACCGTATTGGGAAGCTAATGCGCCCATGCCAAACTGAATCGGGTTTCCATTGGCATCCCTTGCCGGCAGATAAGGCAGGTAAATCAAAGCCGACATCATCGGGCTTAAATCGTAACGACCTTCCCTCACCTCGCGGTTATCGTTCTGCGTATATGAAATATTTGCGCCTACACGTAAACGTTCACTCACCTTGCCATCAATATTACCCCTAAAATTGGTTACCTTTTGATTGGTGTTGGTTACAATACCATCGTTATTCTGGTAACCACCGCTTAAAAAGTATTTTACATCTTTGGTACCGCCAGAAAAGGAAAGGTTATGGCGTTGAAAGGCCGCATTGCGGTAAAGTTCATCCTGCCAATCGGTATTATAAGTAGCCGGGATAGCTTGTTGTGTGGTGAAATTATAAAGATCGGCCGGAATGCTTACGCTACTTCCATTGCCTACATTAGCGATACGTTTGGTGTTATTATCACTAAACATCGCATCATTCCAGGTTTTGCCCGAGTTTACCCATAAATCTTTATAGGCATTGTTCCTTCCATCAATTAAAAGCTGGATAAACTGGTTGGCATCCAATAATTTTACTTTTTTAGCCAACTGAGAAATTCCGCCCTGAACATCGTACTCAAACTTTCCTTTTCCATCTGCACCTCTTTTGGTGGTAATTAGCACAACCCCACCCGATGCTCTTGAGCCATAAATGGCTGCAGAAGCTGCATCCTTTAAGATATCGATGGTTTCAATATCCTCCGGATTGATGGATACGTTGTTTCCTGCCGGATAACCATCAATTACGTATAAGGGATCAGAACTGGCGTTAATGGACCCGATACCCCTCACCCTGATTTTGGTACCCGAATATGGTGCACCACTGGTTTGCGATACCTGTACACCTGCAACCTTACCAACCAAGGCCTGACCAACAGTTGGAGAAGTTAAATTCATTTCGCTGGCCTTAACACTGCTTATGGCACCAGTTACGTCCGATTTTCTGATCTTCTGATAACCGATAGCCACAACCTCATTTAGGGTATTGCTGCTTTCTTTTAAAATAACATTAATATTTTGGCGTCCGTTAACCGCAACTTCCTGGTTATCGTAACCGATATAAGAGAATACTAAAATTGCCCCATCCTCAACCGAAATAGCGTATTTACCATTAGCATCGGTAACCGTTGTTTTTTTGGTCTTTTTTTCAAATACACTTACACCTGGTAAAGGTTGGTTATTTTGGTCTGTAACCGTTCCACTTACCGAAGCAAAGGTTTTACGGTGTAATCCTGAGGCAAGCATACCGTGGTTTACTGCTATTGCTTCTGAATTACAAATGGCCAGTAAGCCTAAAGGCAAAAGCAATTTCCGGCAGGTATTTTTTATACCTGCGGTTAAAAAAAATGATGTCATCTTTTTGTTCTTAGTAATGGTTTTGAAATATAATTGGGTTTTGTGTTTTTAAGTAGAAGCGTAGATTTTCACATTTACATAGGCTTATCCTTTTATCGTTAACAGGTTAATTTGCGGAGCGTTCTACGGCGACAAAAGTATGAGTGTATTTTTAACACTATGTATCCCCTGCGTTAACTCTTCACACCAATCACGACGTAATACTTTAAATTAACATTAAGCCAAATTAAACAACACCTAAATCGGTTTATTAAGGCATTAAAGCATAACACCCTCTTAATGTTTCTTTAATGGGAGGTTTTTAAGTTTGCTTCCAAAACTTTTTCGATGAAATCCCTCTATCCTTTCCTTATGCTCTGCCTGTTCTACACAGGTTTAGCTGCACAGGATGCACCGCAACAATCTTATCAATTAATTAAGACCAGAAACGAAGTACAATACAAAAATTATTACCTGCTTACGCTTTTTCAGCAATTGCCCGGACTACGCAAAATGCTTAGTACAGATACGGCGTTCAGCAACATCTATAAATCAAAAACCGAAAAGGTAAATGAAGCGGTGAAAACCTGCAAAACAGATATTAGTTGTTATGCCAACGCTTTAAAATTCAACAATGAAGAAATAGCCCGTATTGGAAACCGTTTGGCGCTGCTTTATACAGAAAATAATCCGTTGGGAGATTTGGTAAAAAATCATCTGATCCCCTCAGGTTGTTATTCCTTGTTTGCCAAAGAGCAACACAAAGCCTTTTTAGTTAAAGCCTGGGAACAAGATGCCAGTGCCGTAAATTATGCGATTAGTGTTTATGTAGAAGGAAAGAAACCCAATTACCCGAAAATAGATTCGATCAGCTTTAGTTTAAGGGATAAAGAATATGCAGAACTCACCTCTGCCAGTGCATTGTTATCGCTACAAGGCAATACTAAGCTCTTTTTCGAACCTGCCATGTTATTTGCACTGGAAGCTTTAGAATTGAACGAACGCAATGATGCTGCCGATTACGAACCGATGGCTAAAGGCGTAAACCTTGCCGCCATTAACCAGATCAAAAAAACAGACTGGAAAAAATATCCTTACAGCGTAATCCTGGTTCCTGGTGCTGGTCCGGAGGAAAAAGAAGTAGCCTTAAGTGCGGGCGGAATGATCCGTTGCAGGTTAGCAGCTTTGCAATATCAGAAAGGCACGGCACCATTCATCGTGGTTTCTGGCGGACGGGTACATCCCTACAAAACCAAATTCAGCGAAGCCTACGAAATGAAGAAATTCCTGATGGAAGTACTTCAAATCCCCGAAAGTGCCATTATTATGGAACCACATGCCCGTCACACCACCACCAACCTGCGCAATTGTGCCAGACTGATGTTCAGGTACGGTATGCCGATAGATAAACCGGGTTTAGCCTGTACAGTAAAATCGCAGAGTTATAATATCACCAATCTGCTCCCCGAGCGCTGCAAAAAGGAACTCGGCTATTATTCTTACAAAAATGGGAAACGTTTAAGTGATACCGAATCAGAATTCTACTTAAATACAGCCTCCTTACAGATCGATTTTGATGAACCGTTAGATCCATAATCATGAAAACATTAAATCCTCTTTTAGTCCTGATCATGATGTTTTTTGTAGCCAGGTACAATAAAACAGAAGGAAAAATCACGAAAACAGTTACAATCGACTCATTAGGTGCATGCCAGGGGATTTCTCACCAAAATGGCCGTTATTTTCTTTACGGCGACAGAGAAGTGGGCATAATGCGCGAATATCAGTTCCGGAAAGATTCCTTGATTTACCTGCATAAGGAATACCAATTCACCGTTAAAGGCGAAAATATCATCAAACACCCTACCGGGATAGCCTACCATAAGGGTTTACCAACATTTGTGGGCAATTCGGTACGTCAAAATGCAGCAGGCACCATTTGGAAAGCTGTAATTAATTGCATCAACTGGCAAGGTTTTTTAAAAACCAGAAAATTAGATGGAAACCTGATTAAAAGCATTGAAGATGATGCCTGTATCCAGGGTACGCGGCCTGAATATGTAAATTATAAAGGCAAATGGTTCGTAGCAACAGCCGATTATGGAAATAAAGCAAACGAAGTACGATTGTACAACCCGATAGCTTTATCTAAAGCCAATAAAACAAGCGAGAAAGGAATCCTCTTCAAAAAATTTACCTGCTCACCATGGGTACAGAACCTGCATTGGATTGCAGATAAAGGTATACTCGTCTTAATCCAAAATCAGATTGAAGGACGTAAATGGAGACTGACCTTTCTTAATCTGGAAAGATCACTTGCCAGCGGCCAGGAATCTGTTATCAAAGTGATAGAAACCGACAAACTGGATGAACTGGAAGGTTTTACCTTTACCGATAAAGCCGATAAAGGAATTGCAGTAAGTTCTGCTCGTAAAAATAATGTGAGTTTTATGGATTTCGCGGTTGGCGGATAGCGATTAGCGACAATCCCAACAATAAAACAATACAGCAATAAATTTATCCTATCGGTTGGTGTCTCACCGACCGAAATGGAACATATTCATTATTTCTTCAAATTGGGAAACGAATGGCTTGTGGTTCTTGGCAGTTTGCAGTCCCGCCATTCGCTATAGCTCCGATAGAAAAAAATCGGAGGCTGCCGCTGCTGTCAGGTTTATAAACAAATGTTTGTGAACCCTATAACCTCAAAAATGAAAAGCTGGTTTGGCTAATTATACCTCGGCCCGAAGCAGCTACTATCAGAACACATCTATTCTGTCTTGTTTTTAGGCATTTTGCTAACTCCCGTTAATAAACCACTGGCCTAACCGAAGAACGCTGTCAATCCCAAGTGGCTGAAGAATCAAAAAAACAGGTGTACAATAATGCAAATAGCACTAACAAACCTGAAACGCAGTGGTTTTGTGTTCTTTTCACTGAATTCAAAGTTTAATATAAATTGAACACAAAACGAAGTGCCGCTGTTTTTTGATGTGCGTGGGGCAGTGAAAAGCCACATTGCTGGATTGACAAAGCGCTTTGGGTACTTTGGCGCTCCAAAATGCGCAGCATTCTTGAGCACAAATGAAAATAACATTATTTGCGAAAAACTACCATGCCTCCGCGGCATAGAGCGGAAAAAAGAATATCACCTATTTGTCCCATCGATTGACATGTTACCTACCCGCGGAGTCATCCAAGTAGCCCCCTTCTTTACTTTCCTTTTACACATCTTCGTCGTATCTTTAATAATCAAAAAAAGAGGAAAGATATATGAATACTGAAAAAGCCATTCTTGCAGGCGGCTGCTTTTGGGGAGTAGAAGAACTGATCCGTCATTACCCTGGAGTGATCTCAACAGTAGTTGGATACACTGGTGGCGATGTTCCCAATGCCACTTACCGGAACCATGGCACACATGCCGAAGCCATTGAAGTTACTTTTGATCCAACTGTTTTAAGCTACCGTAAGTTATTGGAATATTTTTTCCAGATCCACGATCCAAGCACACGCAACAGACAGGGAAATGATGTAGGCACGTCGTACCGATCAGCCATATTTTATAATAGTGAAGAACAAAAAAATACGGCCGATGCATTAATTGCAGAGTTGGATGCTTCTGGCAAATGGCCGGGCAAAATTGTAACCGAGGTGGTACCTGAAGCCGATTTTTGGAACGCTGAAGAAGAACACCAGGATTACTTACAGAAAAACCCTTACGGTTATACCTGCCATTTCGAAAGACCAGACTGGAAATTGAATTAACAACTGATATTAATCAGATCGTCATTTCGACCGCAGTAGAGAAATCCCTGATGTAATGTATAAAAACAAAATGGTCTTTGAGGACACAGACCATGGAAGCAGCTCAAAAAATCTGTCGTTGCAAGTAACCATCAGGTCTGTGGCCTGAAAAAAACAGGAATGACGTCCTATATGCGCTTTCTAACTTATTAGGCTTAAAATTTGCATCCTGTAAAACTCAATTGAGCTAAGATGTCTAAGGTGGTTGTAAAAATTAAAAACCAGGCAGTTTAATTAACCACCTTAGACACCTAAGAGCATATAATTCATTAAATAATCCTTTAGGCGTTCACACTATAAAGAACATGTAAGTTTATGTGGTTCTTAAATGTCTTATATGGTCAAAAAAATAACAATAAATATCAGTTGTTTACATAAACGTAATTATAAGGCACGAAGCAACCCTAATGCTTTAGTATAGCGACCGTTGTAAGATTGCTTCGTACCTAGCAATGACGGTTAATCTAAAAATGTCATCATAAATAACGACTAATCGTCATCATCTTTTTTCTTTTTCTCCAAAATCACGAAAGCACTTCGCTTTGGCGCTGGCATTACCGATTGTTCTCCTTTAACCGATTTCCACACCACTTCGTTTAAATCTAAATCGGGTGCTGAATCTTCTTTGGCAAAGTTGAACAGTTCAGAGCGTTTGCTGCTCTCATTCACCGCTACATTCCTCGTATCCAAATCAATAAGCGGTTGAATCACTTTATAAGGCGTAAAATCTGGTTTAGCGGTAAAACATTCATATAAGGGCATGGCAGCAGCATCGTACTGACTCATTGGTGGCAAACCTAAAATAAGCTCCATTGTCCTTAAAAATCCAGAAGTAGAATACATCGTATGAACAGGTGTATTCCGCTTAACATAAGGTCCAACCACATATGCCGGCGAACGGTGCGCATCAACATGATCTGGTCCATTCTGTGCGTCATCTTCCAAAATAAACACAACCGATTCTTTCCAGATTTTACTGTGCGATAAATGTTCCAAAATTCTGCCAACGGCTAAATCGTTATCTGCAACTGCAGCCTGTGGTGAGTATTTCCCTTTCTTTTGTCCGCTGGTATGGTCGTTAGATATTCTTAAAGTATTAAACTGCGGTACAACACCTGCAACCAATAACGAATCGAAATCGTGTTGCCAGGCATCCACCCGCACCTGATCTTTAATGTCCATATCAAAACCTGGCGACGCAGCACACATGTGGCCTTGCAGCGATTTAATATTCGCTTTGCCATAATCGCCAAACTCGCCATAACTGCGGTAGCTTACGCCTGCCCGCTGACAGTAATCCCAGATAAAACCTCCTTTTGGATAGGTAACTGGTCGACCTCCTTCAAAAGATGTGCTGCCACCGCGTGCGCCATAACTGGTAGGCCAGGTCTTTTCTACTACATCAGTGGCGTAAGCGGCCATACTCCAGTTGTGTCCATCGGCACTTACTTCTGCATCCACATAAAAATTATCAAGCAGCACATAATTCTCAGCAAAAGCATGCTGGTTAGGGGTAATTTTTCTTCCAAATAGCGTTAAGGTAGAATCGCCGTTTCCTTTTGCAACATCGCCAAGTACCTGGTCGTAGGTCCTGTTTTCTTTAATAATATAAAAAACGTGTTTAATTGGCGATTTTTCGCCCTGTTTTCTTGGAATTGGATTTCCGGCTTCACCATCGGCAGTAACCGTGCGTTTATCAGTAAATGGAGTATTGGCATAAACCTGTTTGGTGTATATTTTTAATTGCTCCGGTTTTGGTACATCTATAAAAGATAATGTTCCTTTAAACAATCCTGCTATATATTGCAGCCGGCTATTGGCGGTACTTCCCATCTGGTAACCACTGTTATCTACCTTAGAAATGGGTTGCGGCCCCTGTGGATTGGCCATAGAGGTATTACCTTTTCCGTTGGTCACCAAAATTTTCGAGCCCAATACTTTAACACTTGTTGGGTACCAGCCTACCGGGATAAAACCCTGACTCTGGCTTATACCTGGCTTGCTCACATCAAAAACAGCCAAACAGTTGTTATCGGCATTGGCGATGTACAAGGTTTTCTCATTGGCACTTAAAGCCAAACCGTTGGTGGTAGAGCCCGTTAACTGAGTAGCATAAAGTGTAGTGGCAATGGTTTCGATTACCTTATTATTCAAAGTATTAATGACCGAAACAGTATTATCATTTGCATTGGCCACAAACAATGTATTCCCTTTTTTATTAAGTAAAAGTTCGTTTGGATGATCGCCTACAGGGATGAGCCTTTCGATGTTTTCAGCAGCCAGATCGATAACCGCAACCGATTTCCCGCCCCAAAGTGAAACATAAAGCTTACTTTCATCTGCAGCTAAAACACAGCTGTAGGCAATTGCAGGGAGCTGGATTTTTTTCAGGATCTGCTTTTCTACAGGATTGATAATGTATAAACTGCTGTCCTCTTTGGTTACCGTATATAATTTACTGTTGTTTTTGTTTACAACAATCCCCGCCGGACTGATTTTTCCTTTTGGCCAAACCGGGCCAAGTTTAATCGTATCACTTTTGGCGAGTTTACCGTTCTGAATATTAAAATCCAGAATCCAGTTGTCGTTACCTCCTGAAGCATAAAGGTGTTTTTCATCTTTACTAAAGGCAATGCCATACCACGATTTGCTTAGCACTTTTTCATCAATAATCTTTTCTGTTCTGGCATCAAGCAGTTGCAACGACTGCGTGCTTTGTCCGTTGTTTGTAATGGCAAGATATTTACCCGAAGCACTCAATTGCATATTCAAAGGCAAATCGCCCAGTTGCAGCGAATGCCCCGCCGGACTCAGCTTCCATCCATTGGGCAATAAAATCTGTTGAGTGCTTTCGTTTTTGCCTGGCCTTTGTGCAAATCCATTCTGGATAAAAAAGGAACACAGCAGTAATAATAAATATGATTTTTTCATTTTTCTTAAATTGAAGGTAGTAGCACTAGCGATGAAGATTAAAATTAACCAGGGCCCTGATGGTGTAACCATTACCAGATGCTACCGAACCGATTTCGCGGATGGCCTCTGATGGAATAGCCTGACTATGGGTTGCGTAAAAAACAGGTCCGCCAGAAATAGAGAACGAAAGTTTTGAATGGTTCGGCTCCAGATTGATTGATGGCCCGATCATTACCTTTGCACCACCTTCTGCCTCGTCTTTTTCCCAAAAACCTTCTAAATCCTGCCCTAACGCTTCGAATCCAAGATATAACACGCTGGAAACACGGTGCTGATACCCGAAACTGCTGATAAAATCAAGCTTATCTCTGCTTTTATCAAAAGCTTTTTCGAAACGAAGGTTACCCGCCATTCTCCAGTTTGTCTGATCAAACGAAGCAGTAATCCGGCTTATCGCCGAACCCGTGTTAGACCAGTCTCTGCTTAGACCTAAACCTGCACCTAACCTAAAGCCTGCAATGCCTTTACCTCCCACCAAATCTCTGATTACTTCAGCCTGTTCGGCAGAGGTTACACCTCCTGAATTGGCAAAACCAATTGCTGCTGTTGCATATAAGGTGAACCTGCTTCCCAAATACCCTTTAACACCAAACTGCTGCCCTAAGCCATCATAACCGAATTGCCCATTTGTTCTTTCACCATAACTCCCCGAATAATGGACATTCCAACGTGGATTTTCTGCCGTTAAGGTATTCAGCGAAAACAGAAAGGGCTGAGCGGCATCAGTTCCTATTTTAATTTCAGGTGTGGTCTCATTTATTTTCTGTGCGGCACAATTTAAAACGGCACCCGCCAAAATAAGCATCAAAAATGTCTTTTTCATTTAATGGATATTTTAAAATTTTGTTTCGTTTAGTAATGGCGATCCGCTTGCATTTACCTGATAAGTTTGGATCTTATCATTTTCGTCAACCTCTACAATCCGGTAACCTTTGTAAGCCGTGCCCCAGTTTCCGCCTATGTGTGCATCAAAAAAATGAGGCAATTTATCGGTATAAAAAACAGCATCAAGACTGTGGTCGTGCCCATGGAATACTGCTTTTACATTAGCATAGCTATGCAGCAGTTTAATGGTGTCCGGACAATCTACAAATGGACTTTCCGGCACCCAAAAATGTGGTGGAATATGCAATACCACAAAAACAGTTTTCAGGTTTTTAAATTTGTCTAGTTCCTGTTTTAAAAAATCGTTATTGGGGCACAAATAAGTTCCTTTGGTATCAGAAGTATTGGCCAGAACAAAACCCACCCCATTTTTCTCGAAAGAAAAATTATCCTCGTAACCAAAAACCGATTGCCAAATTTTGGTGTCCGCGTGATCGTGATTACCTGGAATGGCGTAAAAAGGAACTTTAAGTTTATCGTAATAATCCTTTTTAACTTCGGGCAACAAATCAGGACGATCATGTACCAGATCGCCATTGATGATGACAAAGTTCAGCGGATTTTTATCATGTGCTTCGTTCAGCCACCTTACAATATTCTCATGGTTTAGTTTATATTCGGTACCCGGCTGGCCATAGTGACCATCTGATGCAATGGCAAAACGCAATTTGGGTGCTTTACCAGATTTAGCAGAAACAGGATGTTGTTCATCGGCAAATGATGATAAAACCGGCGAAATACTGGCCACAACCGCAGCAGCCAGACTATTTTTCAGAAAAAACCGTCTGTTAGACATAAGGATAAAATATGTTTTGTATTAAAGCCCAATATTAGGGTGACCAAGCTTCTTAAACATAAATTTCATGTTATCATTAGGTTAACAGAACCTTATCTGTGTATCAATTTTATAACAGAAAAAGACCGGAAACAGCTATGCAAGGCATAATGTTAATCCGATAAAACAATTTACCGCTTGCAGGGATTATTCTATTATGAAAGTACTTAAATCCTTACTCGCTGGCTTTGCAGGTGCTGCAGCCTTGAATATATTGCATGAAAGCGTTAGGCGGCTTGATCCTGATGCACCCAGGATTGATCTTTTAGGCAAACAAGCCTTATCCAAATCGATGAACCGTTTAAACCTTAAAGCTCCTGTCGGAAACAATCTTTATCTGGCCACCCTGGCAGGTGACATCATAAGCAACGGTTTATATTATAGTGCTATTGGTGCTGGAGACAGCAAAAACATTTATTTGAAAGGGGCAATCGCCGGTGTTACCGCTGGTTTGGGCGCAATAAACATCCCTGATCAAATTGGATTAGATGATACTCCTGTCACTAAAACGGATAAAACCAAAATACTAACAGTAGCCTGGTATGTAATCGGTGGACTGGTAACGGCAGCGGTTTTTAACCGCTTAAAAAAGGCTTAGCGCAATGAAAACTTACCGATCCTTGTGGTGGCTTTTTTCCATTGCTTTTGCAACAGTCATACTTTCCTGCAAAACAGGATCTGTTAATCTGTTTAAGGCCGCTACTCCACATGAGCAATATCAAAAAAAGTTAGTGAATGTTGGCCTGGATAAAACGGCAATCGGTGCAGCATGGTTAAATGCCGCTGCTACGAGTACACAAAAAGCATTAAACATTAATATCCCTTATAAAGAAAACGGTTATTTTGCTGCGGATAAAGTTCCGGCTACTGCTTATAAATTTAAGGCAACCAAAGGACAAAAACTGAATATTAAGCTAAACAAAACACCTTCGGGTACTGCCTTGATTTATATTGACGTTTGGTATAGCACAGATCAAACCCAAAAACTTATTGCCTCTGCCGATACTTTAAATAATCCGATTGTTTTCGATATTGATGAAACAGGCACCTATCTGATCAGGCTGCAACCAGAACTGTTGCAGAATGTATCATATGAATTGGAAATTACCGCTGGCCCATCTCTTGCTTTTCCTGTTAAATCAAAAAACACCAACAGTATAAAAAGCTATTGGGGAGATGGCAGGGATAATGATGCGAGAAAACATGAAGGTGTAGACATTTTCGGCAATTTCAGAATGCCTGTTCTGGCAATTTCGGAAGGAACGGTAACACGGGTAAACGAAAACAACCTGGGTGGAAAAGTGGTCTGGATGCGCCCGAAAGGTAAAGATTATACATTATATTATGCCCATTTAGATAAACAGATAGCGGTAGAAGGACAGGAAGTAAAAATTGGTGATACTTTGGGGCTTATGGGAAACACCGGCAATGCCCGTACTACGCCTACGCATTTACATTTTGGTATTTATACCTTCAATGGTGCGGTAAATCCACTTCCATTTATTGATCCTGTAACCAAAACTCCAGCTGCCGTTACCGCTTCGAGCAGTAAGTTAAATAAAACCTTAAGAACCCTATCTGTCGTTAAAATGTTTTCTTCACCACAAGGTAAAGCAACTGTTTTGGCTACACTTAACAAAGGAACAATTGTACAGGCAAATGCTGCGACAGGAAATTATTACAAGGCAGAACTGCCAGATGGAAGCACTGGTTTCATTCAAAGCAACAGCCTTGTAGAAATTGCTGAGCCTTTAAAAAAGCTTAAAATAAATTTACTTCAGCAAAATGTATACGATAAACCCGATAGTTTAGCAGCGGTTAAAACAACTTTAAAAGAAGGACAAACCGTAAACCTTCTAGGTACTTTTGGCAACTACCAACTCATCGCTAATGCCGGTAAAGAAATTGGCTGGATTATTATTCCCCGGTCTATGTTCCCACAGAACGAAAAACAATAGTTTGGCAATAAAAAATTGATTAAAAAGACTTAAAAACAAAAGGTCTGTGGAGACACAGACCTTGGATTATATTATTCCCCAGTCTGTATCCTCACAGAACGGAAAATATAGTTTCATTATGAAAAAATTCGTTAAAATGGCAAAAACAAAAGGCCTGTGTTTCCACAGGCCTTGAATTAGATTTATAGAATAACGATTACCTGTTTGACAACCAGATAGGCCGCCAATGCGAACAAAAATATCGCTATAGATTTATTGATAATCAAACTGCTTAGTGCAAATTTTTCCTGAATATACGTTGCAAAATGAGCATATACATAAAGGGCCAAAGACGAGCCTACACCCGAACCTAAGCTAAATATCACCAGTGAAAGGTAATCGGTTTGGATCCATTGGTGTAAAATTACGTAATTGCCAAAAAACAACCAGAATGGAATCTGAACAGGGTTTAAAACGCCCAGAATTAATCCGTATAAAACACTTCCACTGCGTTTATCCTCTTTTTTATTGCTCGTTTTAGGTACTTTCTTTCGGTTTCTCCAGGTAATGGTGCCCATTACCAGAAACATTACAATCATAAAGCAATCAACCAGGGTACTTAACCGAACTTCGCTTACCGCCTCATTTGGATTGATATCGCTCATGGCCCATCTCGCAAAACGCATCATCCCGAAAGTGAAAAACACTTCTACACAGGAGAAGGATAGAATAAAATACCAAACCTGGCGCATCCCCTTGTTAATGGCCAGCTGCGCAACAGTAAGATTGATGTTGCCCGGGGGAATATACCCCATGGCATTGAGAGCGATGCCGATGAAAAACGTTAGAAAAAGCATTGCCGAAATTATGGATTTAAATTTAAATGCGTAGCCAAATATTTTCCGGTATACGAATTTTCTACTTTAACCAGTTCTTCAGGCAGTCCTTCAAATACCACATTACCACCGCCATCGCCTCCTTCAGGACCAATATCGATTACCCAGTCGGCACATTTAATCATATCCATATTGTGTTCGATAACCAAAATGGTATTCCCTTGCTCAATAAGTGTATTTAATGCTTTCAATAATTTTTTAATATCGTGGAAGTGCAAACCAGTGGTTGGCTCATCAAAAATAAATACCGTTTTATTGGCATTATTGCCCTTAATCAGGAAAGAAGCAAGCTTGATCCGCTGCGCCTCACCACCAGATAAGGTATTTGATGATTGACCCAAATGCACATAACCTAAACCCACATCAACCAAAGGATTTAATTTATTCAGTATTTTCTGTTCATCCTTAAAGAAATCAACCGCTTCATCGATGGTCATGTCCAAAATCTCCGAAACATTTTTCTCTTTATAAGTGATATCTAACACCTGTTGTTTAAATCGTTTGCCGTTGCAAGCCTCACAAGGCAGATAAATATCAGCCATAAACTGCATTTCGATCTTTACTTCACCTTCACCCTGACAAACATCACAACGGCCACCTTCTACGTTAAACGAGAAAGCAGCAGGTTTCAGTCCGGCCGCCTTTGCAGCTGGCAAGCCTGAAAAAAGTGCGCGGATATCATCCCAGGCTTTTACATAAGTAACCGGATTTGAACGGCTGGAACGGCCAATCGGGTTCTGATCAACCATTTCTACGGCACTTACCAGATCGTAATTACCGAAAATACCATCGTAAGCTCCTGTTAGTTCACCAGCATAATTCCCGATAGCTTTTTGTAAAGCGGGGTATAAAATCTTTTTAACCAAACTGGTTTTACCCGATCCCGAAACACCACTTACTGCAGTAAAAACACCCAGCGGGAACTTCACATCAACATTCTGAAGATTGTTTTCTCTTGCTCCTTTAATCAGGATATGATCTTTCCACTTACGGCGTTTATCCGGAATGGCAATTTTTTCTATGCCAGAAAGATAACGGCCGGTTAAACTATTTTTATCTTTTAAAATCTCTTCGTAATTACCGCTGAAAACCAGGTTACCTCCATGTGTACCGGCTTCAGGACCAATATCAATAATGTAATCGGCCGCGCGCATCATTTCTTCTTCGTGCTCAACCACAATAACCGTATTGCCCACATTACGCAGCGAAATCAATACTTCAATCAGTTTATTCGTATCCCGTGGATGCAAACCGATGCTCGGCTCGTCTAAAACGTAAATAGACCCCACCAAACTACTTCCCAATGAAGTTGCCAGGTTAATCCTTTGCGATTCACCTCCTGATAAAGTATTTGATAAACGGTTTAAGGTAAGATAACCCAAACCAACATTATTTAAATACAGAAAACGGTTATCAATCTCTGCGAGCAAACGTTTGGCAATTTTGGCGTCGTTCACACTCAATTTTAACCCATTAAAGAAAACCAGCGCTTTCGATAACGGCATCAGTACCACATCGATAATTGACTTTTCAGCAATTTTAACGTACGATGCATCTTTACGCAAACGCGAGCCTTTACAATCAGGACAGGTGGTTTTTCCACGGTAGCGTGATAACATTACCCGGTACTGGATTTTATAAGTCTGCTCTTCCAGTTCCTTGAAAAAAGCATCCAGACCAGCAAAATATTTATTGCCTGTCCAAAGCAATTGCTGCTCTTTTTCAGTAAGCGCGCTATAGGAACGGTGAATAGGAAAATCGAATTTCGGAGCTGCTTTAATAAAGTTTTGCAACCAAACGTTCATTTTTTCGCCACGCCATGGAGCAATGGCATTATCGTAAACACTTTTGCTCTTATCCGGAATAACCAGATCTTCATCAATCCCGATTACGTTTCCATAACCTTCGCAACGTTTACAGGCACCATAAGGGTTGTTGAAAGAGAAAAAGTTTGGTGTAGGTTCTTCGAATTTTATTCCATCCAGTTCAAAACGATCGCTAAAATGTTTCGTTTTATCCTGGGCTTCTACATAACAATCGCCTTTACCTTCAAAAAAAGCGGTCTGTGCAGAATCGGCCAGTCTGCTTAATGTTTCTTCTTCCTGGTTGGTTACAATCCGATCGATCAGGATTTGAACAGTTTTATCATCTGTAAGCTCCGCATCTTTAAAATCAGCATCATCTAAAACCGCTTCTATCTTTTCTATTTTATCATTAATCAGGACACGTAAGAATCCTTTCTGTAATAAAATAGCCAGTTCTTCCTTAATCGTACGGTTGTTATGCGGATATAACGGACAAAAAATAGTGACCGTTGTATCTTCAGGCATCGCATTTACATAATCTACCACCGTGCTCACCGAGTCCTTTTTTACTTCTTTGCCTGAAACAGGCGAAATGGTTTTCCCTATCCGCGAGAAAAGCAGTTTCAGGTAATCGTAAATTTCAGTTGAGGTACCAACGGTAGAACGTGGGTTGGAAGTAATCACCTTTTGTTCGATGGCAATTGCCGGAGCAATACCTTTAATATAATCAACATCGGGTTTATTCATCCTACCCATAAACTGACGGGCGTACGATGATAAACTTTCAACATATCGGCGTTGTCCCTCTGCATATAAAGTATCAAATGCAAGCGAGGATTTCCCCGAACCAGACATACCCGTTACCACCACAAGTTTATTTTTTGGAATGGCAACATCAATGTTTTTTAGGTTGTGCACACGGGCACCTTTTATGATAATATTTTTATGCGGATCTTTTTCGGCCTCTTTTTTGCTCATGTATGGTAACGAATATAAATGTATAACCCCAGAATGTGGTTAGGGTTTTAAGAAGATACAAAAATAGGGTACTAAGACGGTTAATTTATTTTTTAACATTTTATTTTTTGTTTTTTGATAAAAAAATAACTTTCTTTGAACATTAACAACCTCAAAACCAAACTAACACATTTCAAAAAACATAGGAGAGCAGCTATAGAAATTAAACATTTACTAATTAATTTTTAGCAAATAGTACGGGATTTAGTGTAGGTAAACCTATGAATTTACAATCATATAATGATCAGGACCTGGTAAAGGTATATATTACCGGGAACGAGAATGGATTGCAGGAACTTTTAAGAAGACATAAAAGCAAAATTTATACCTCTATATACTTATTGGTGAAAGACCAATATCTAGCAGAGGATATTTTTCAGGATGCTTTTATAAAGGTAATCAATACCCTGCGATCGGGAAGATATAACGAAGAAGGTAAGTTTTTACCTTGGGTAATGCGCATTGCACATAACCTGGTTATCGATTACTTCCGAAAAGAAAAGAGAACACCCATCATCACCAGTGCTGATGGAATGGATGTATTCAATATGCTACAGTTTTATGATGAGAGCGCAGAAGATAAAATGCTTCGCGATCAAACCCATAAAGATTTAAAAGCAATGATCCATTTATTACCTGATGAACAGAAAGAGGTGCTCCTTATGCGGCATTACGCAGATTTAAGCTTTAAAGAGATCGCAGATTTAACTGATGTCAGCATTAATACAGCCTTAGGCCGCATGCGCTATGCCCTTAGTAATTTGCGTAAAATGCTTAAAACAAAAGAGATGACCTACAAAGGGTAGTAAAAAAGTTACATAGTTTTTTTGAAGACTTGAAATAAAGCATCTGAACTATCGTTAAGTTTATAAAACTTATCACATTTAGTTGCTTATGACAAAAACCTCTACCTCACAAAACAATGTAAATTCACCTACACCCAATATGTTTCAGCCTAGAACTGATATTGAATCGGACGCAGAAATCGACTTATTTTATGATCAAATAAAAGGTAAGTTAGATAGACTGGCTAAAGATCCTAAAGATGAAACCATCAGCAAGATTTTAGCTTACAGCAGGTCTTTATAAAATTTACACTGGTTAAAAAGGTTGTTCCACAGGGTGGGGCAACCTTTTTTTTGTGTATGGAAAATGGAAGAGGTAAGATGGGTGATCGTTCATTGGTTCACTAGCCATTGGTTCATTTGTTATTGCAAACTTGCTAGGTTATGGGTTAATAGTTCATTGGCGAACGGAATAAGCGATGGAGCATAAACTATTTGGCTATCAACCATGAACCATCTGACTATAAGCCCTGAACAATTCAAAGAAACAATCTGGCAATGAACTATCGCCTATCAACCATGAACCATCTGACTATAAGCCATAAACAATTCAACCATGAAGCAATCTAGCAATGAACTATCGTCTATCAACCATCCTCCATCCCACATCTTCCATCCTCCTATAAATGTCCTAATTTTTACAATCTCCTTCCATAAAAAGCCATACCTTTGCATAGTGTAATTTTAACACTAAGGGCGCTATGAACAAGAACTTACTTCCACTCACTTTAGGTGGTTTAGGCATTGGGATCACTGAATTTGTAATGATGGGCCTGCTGCCTGATATTTCAAAAGATTTAGCAGTAACCATTCCACAGGCCGGGCATTTAATCTCCGCTTATGCATTGGGCGTAGTAATCGGTGCACCTTTATTAATTATGATTGCAGGCAAATATCCACCAAAAAAGATATTGATCGCTTTGATGGTTATGTTTACCGTTTTTAACGCTTTCTCTGCTTTTGCCCCAACTTTTAATACTTTATTTATCGCCAGGTTGCTTTCGGGTTTACCTCACGGTGCATTTTTCGGTGTAGGCTCAGTAGTAGCCAGCAGAATTGCAGAGAAAGGGAAAGCCGCACAAGCCGTATCGTTAATGTTTATGGGTTTAACCATTGCCAATATTGTAGGCGTACCATTGGGCACCTATATTGGACACAATTTCTCCTGGCGCATATCTTTTGCCGTGGTGGTATTTGTAGGTTTGGTAACCTTATTAAGTTTAAAATTATGGTTACCCGCTTTAGAAGCGACAAAAAACCGCGATTTAAAAGCCGAATTAAGTTTCTTCAAAAAAAGAGAAGCATGGATCATCATTTTCATGATCTCTATCGGAACAGGCGGGTTATTTACCTGGTACAGTTATATCGCTCCGTTAATGACAGATGTTGCAGGCTTTTCGTCCAATGCTGTAACTTATATATTAATGCTGGCGGGTTTAGGCATGATGTTCGGCAATTACATTGGCGGACGTTTGGCAGATAAATTTTCCCCGGCAAAAGCATCAGCAGCATTGCTGCTTACCATGGTGGTAACCCTAACCATTGTGCACTTTGTGTCTGCAAGTCAGCCGCTGGCCTTAATCATGACTTTTATTACCGGTGCGGTCGCTTTTTCATTGGCGGCCCCTATACAGATGTTGATGATCCAGAGTGCCAAAGGCTCCGAAATGCTGGCAGCTTCGGCAAGTCAGGCAAGTTTTAATATTGGTAATGCTTTAGGCGCATTCTTTGGCGGACTTCCGTTAGTGTATGGCTACGATTATACCTCGCCAGCCTATGTTGGTGCTGCGATGGCTTTGGTTGGTGCGTTTTTTGCCTTCTGGCTGATTAAGAGCAATCAAGGTGTAACTGAAAAGGTTAAAGTACCAGTTACTTCTTTTCATTAATTTTGAATGAGAGGATTACAGAATGAGTGATTGACTGAATGATTGAATGAGTGGATAAGAAAATACAAGTCATTCTCTCATTCAAAACTCAATTAATTTCACTCATTCAAAACGCTGCCTCCCCCATTCTCTTCAACAGCTTTAAATGAGATTTTATTCCCCCAAAATAACTGGTGCAATTAGGCGTTATGCCACTTTCGTTTAACATTTCGTACAATATTTTACTGATCTGCGGATAATACACATGATGATAGTGCGGAAATAAATGATGGGCAATATGGTTATTAAAACCGCCTAAAATAAAGTTTGCCGTTTTACTGAATGGATGCATGTCGTTTGAACTCCTGATCTGGTTCATTAACCAGGAGGCATTAATATAACCCCGCGCATCAGCTTTCGGATATTGTGTTTCCTCTACATGGTGGGTCATAAAAAAGGTAAACAACAAGAATAACGACTGACTTAAATGCATCATTAAAAAACCAGTTAGCACCACATACCAGGGCTGGATTGCAAATATCATAGGCAATACAAGCAACAAACTGATATAGATAAATTTTTGGAACACAAACGACAGGTAATACCTCATGTTCTTTTTAGCGCCATAACCATCGTCACTAAATAGAATCACAAAATCTTTAATAAAAATCCAGAACAGCGAATAGGTTGTATAAGCTAATGGTGCATACAGGTGTTGGTACGCATGAAACCAATAATGTTTGCTACCCGGCACCACGCGGATCAATTTCGATATTTTAAGGTCAGAATCGTAATCCTCTACATTTGGCGCATAATGATGAGAATTAACATGGCGCAGTTTCCAAGCCTCAGCATGCGCCCCAACCAATGTATAAATAGCTACAAAGCAAATGTGGTTAAGTCGCTTGTTTTTAAAGATGGTATTGTGCGAAAAGTCGTGTGAAAAGTTAAAAGCAAAGAGCAGCGAGATAAAACCATAGATCACAAAACAGCCCACAAAACCAATCGGGTTAGCGATATGGTACAAAGCTAAATAGGTCAACAAGGTGAGCAAGAAATACACCACGAATTTAAGTACGATGATCCGCATAAATGCAGATTTATCAGCTACCACTTCTTCGCTAACGCGTTTGTATATCGCTTTTAGCAACTGACTATCAGCCGCCACATGAATATGTTTATCCTTCATATCGCATCGGGATTAAGTTTTCACTTTTACCCATCATTTTCAAAAACCTGAAATGAGAGGCCAGCGATTCGCCATAAGACATTTCCATATAAGTAAGCCTGTGTTTTTTAGCCAGCGCTTTAAAAATTGGAATAATCTCAACGTAGTGTACATGGCATACATTAGGGAGCAGGTGGTGTACCGCATGTGCATTAAAGCCGCCAAGTGTCCAGTTTAAAAACTTGCTTTCTGCATGATAATCTATTGAGGTAAGCAACTGCAGCTTTGGCCAACTCATATTCAATTTATGATCCTGATCAGGCACCGGGTGCGATACATAATCTGACAAGTGTGCGACACCTAACACCGATACAAACAACAGGGATATGATAAAATGATTTAACAAAAAAGCAAGTAAAACCGTTTGCCAGCTGAAAGACAACAGATAAACAGGCAAAACGATCATATAACCGATATATAAGAGTTTATATATCACCAGCTTTACAGCTTCAGTTCGGGGAATCTCCACTTTAATGGTGCGGCTCGATAAATTGAACAGCATCAATATTTCCCTGAAAAAGAACCAGTTAATGGAATAGAACAGGTAAAGAAACGGTGCATAAATAAACTGATACCGATGGAACCATAACAAAGGCTGAGATTCAGTCATCCTGAATAATGGATTATTCAGCACATCGATATCACTGCCTTCTATATTGGTATATAAATGGTGCGATTCGTTATGGTTTTTGCCCCATACATAGGCGTTGTTCCCTTGTAGGTTAAAACTCAGCGAAAACAGTATCCGGTTCCAGAATTTACTCTTTACTGCTACACCATGGGCCGCATCATGCGAAACATTAAAAGCAGTTAACAAAACAGAAAGTCCCATCAGCAGGTAAAAAGCATAAAATGCAAATACCGAATGACTGGTAATCATTAAGGTATAAAACAGGATGTCCAAACCGAAGTAAAGGAAAATCTTGAAAAACATTTTTGTGTTCCCGGTTTTCTGTAGCCCCTTATCAATAAAATACTGTTCGATCTGCTCATTCAATTCTTTATAGAATTCGGAGCCTTCATCTTTTATAAATTTTAATTTGTTCATAACAGTGCGTTTTAATTTTAACCAAATCTAAAGCATAATACAAACTGCAATAAATCTTAAAGATTACAACAACATCAATAATTATTGTTTAAGGAAAATAAACAACACATATAAAGTTTATAAATTATATTTTGCAATTTAATCTTTTGCAATAATCCATTTGATTATTAAAAAACAGTATATTCAATTAAAAAATTAATCTTTATGGATAATCAGCAAGCACTATTTTTTCAAGCCATCAAAGCTGTATTGCCCGAATACCAGAACCTGGCATTGAGTGTAGCAGAAGAGTTAGGGATAAGCACCAATGAGGCCTATAAGAAAATCAGGGGCGACAGCAACCTTACTTTTCAGCAAATCATTAAGCTTTCTGATTGCTTTGATGTCCCATTTCTTTACAACCCGAAACAATCGCTATCTGTTACGTTTAGCTATTTAAGTGTAAATGAAGATTTAGATATGATTGGCTATCTCCAGAATTTATTGGACAATATAAAAGCCATTAAAAACAGCAATAAAAAACATATTACCATCACCACTGATGATATTCCTTTATTTCATTTTTTCAAGTACCCGGAACTCACCAGCTTTAAACTTTTCTTTTGGGCAAATAGCACCAACAACATTGGAATACCTTTTAGTTCGTCCTATATATCCGACGAAATTATTAAAATTTCGCAGGAGCTGCACGCTGCCTACCTGGAAATACCAAGCACAGAAATATGGTCAAAAGATACGGTAACCGGCACACTCGAACAGATCAGGTATGCATT
This sequence comes from Pedobacter sp. MR2016-19, assembly GCF_014947265.1. NCBI lineage: Bacteria > Pseudomonadati > Bacteroidota > Sphingobacteriia > Sphingobacteriales > Sphingobacteriaceae > Pedobacter > Pedobacter sp. MR2016-19. Next base: position 101,875 of record NZ_JADCNK010000017.1, on the reverse strand, counting down.
CGAAGCTGGCCATCTTACTGATAATGAACTGGCTGTAAAAATTGTAGAACAGGTAAGATATTGCCTAACCGATATGAATATGTATGCCATTAGCAGCAAAAAAACCATCGACCCCGACCATACCTTTAATTGGTATAGTTGTGATGTGCTGGGGAGCATTGCATACCTGGTTGATTTTAAAGACCGTATGACCTGTTACAATAGGTTTAATACTTTTAATTATTTAAAAACCGAAGACCAGTCTTACTGCAAGCAAACCAAACAATGGATGCAGGGGCTGATTATGAAATCAGTTTCTTTTAGCGGCCAGGGAGAAAAACACCGCAATAAATATCTGTATAATGCCTTTGCCGAATGCGACAAGTTGCTGAGGGAGATGGGTTAGCCCTTTAGTTTGAAGTCCTTAACCTTGAGTCGATTGATCAGTCTTGCGTTTCGAATCTGGCCTTTGACGACAGTTACCGATTCTCCGGGTAAAGATCCTTTGAATACGCTATCAATAACAGATTTAAAAAATCGCCGTCATTTCGACTGAAGCGCAGCGAAATGGAGAAATGACGGCCGTTGTATACCTGTCATCAACCCACCTCTTCCATCTTCCATCCTACCTCTTCCATCTTCCATCCTACCTCTTCCATATCTATTTAGCACATTACATTTTCCATCTTTAACCTATATTTGCACATGCTTAAAAAAGAACGCTACAAACTTTTTGTAGAACATTTTTCGGCCAAGCAGCCTGATGCAGAAACCGAGTTACATTATAATAATCCTTACCAGCTTTTAGTTGCGGTAATTCTGTCTGCACAATGTACCGACAAGAGGGTGAATATGGTAACCCCTGCACTTTTTCAGCGCTTTCCCAATGCCAGGGCTTTGGCTGAAGCTACACCCGATATCGTTTTCGATTACATCAGAAGCATCAGTTACCCCAACAATAAAGCAAAACACCTGGTGGGCATGGCTAATATTCTGGTTAATGAATTTAACGATGTAGTGCCTTCAGGGATTGACGATTTACAGAAAATGCCTGGCGTGGGCCGCAAAACCGCCAATGTAATTGCCTCAGTAATTTACAATGCACCGGCCATGGCGGTTGATACCCACGTTTTCCGTGTAGCCAACCGTTTGGGATTAACCAATGGTAAAACACCATTGGCAGTTGAAAAGGATTTAGTAAAAAACCTTCCCGAACACGATATTCATATTGCACATCACTGGCTCATTTTGCACGGACGTTACGTTTGCGTAGCCAGAAATCCCAAATGTGATGTTTGTGAAATTACCTACATGTGCAGGTACTTCGAACGTTTAACCGCCCAAAACGAAAGAGACAAATTAAAAGCTTAAAAATATTTTCACTTTACTATTGACATTAGTCAGAAAACATTTAACTTAGCTAAATATTTTAGTATTATAAATATCAACATTTAAGCATATTAGCCGATAATCAATTATATTTACGCAATCAATGAAAAAAGAAATGAGCACTGCAAATCCAGATAAATTAAAAGCCCTACAACTTACTTTAGATAAGTTAGAGAAATCATACGGTAAAGGTACCATTATGAAACTTGGCGATACTGCCATTGAACCAATAGATTTTATTTCTACCGGATCAATCAGTTTAGATATTGCTCTAGGTATTGGCGGAATTCCAAAAGGCCGTGTAATTGAAATTTACGGACCAGAATCTTCTGGTAAAACAACTTTAGCTACACACATTATTGCCGAAGCACAGAAAAAAGGTGGTATTGCTGCTTTTATCGATGCAGAGCATGCTTTCGATCAGTTCTATGCAAAGAAACTAGGCGTAGATACGGATAACCTTTTAATCTCTCAACCAGATAATGGTGAGCAGGCACTAGAAATTGCCGATAACTTAATCCGTTCGGGCGCTATTGATGTAATTGTAATTGACTCTGTTGCAGCTTTGGTTCCAAAAAGTGAAATTGAAGGCGAAATGGGTGACAGTAAAATGGGTTTACACGCCCGTTTAATGAGTCAGGCCTTGCGTAAATTAACCGGAACAATTTCTAAAACCGGATGTTGCTGTATTTTCATTAACCAGTTACGTGATAAAATTGGTGTAATGTTCGGTAACCCTGAAACCACAACCGGTGGTAATGCATTGAAATTTTATGCATCGGTACGTTTAGATATCCGTCGTATTTCACAAATCAAAGATTCAGACGAAGTTTCTGGTAACCGCGTTAAAGTAAAAATCGTTAAAAATAAAGTGGCTCCACCTTTCCGTATCGCAGAATTTGATGTAATGTTTGGTGAAGGTATTTCTAAAAACGGAGAAATTGTTGATTTAGGTGTTGACTTTGGCATCATTAAAAAGGCAGGATCCTGGTACTCTTACGGAGACACTAAACTTGGTCAGGGTAGAGATGCTGTAAAACAATTGTTAAGCGACAACCCTGAACTTGCAGAAGAGCTGGAAATTAAAATTAAAGCCGAAGTAACAGGCGAAAAATTGGCTGAGAAATAGAAATTACGACATATTCATTTACAAAAAAAGCGTCCCGATGTAAAAATCGGGACGCTTTTTCTATTTTAGATCTGGTTAATAACTTACCGAGATACCAAAGTTTACCGAAGTACCCCTCCCTTTTGAATAAAAGCCCGGTTGCATAAACCATTGTGCCCTTGCCGGGAAATAATCCTGGTTAAATATATTGTCTACACCTAAGGTAAGTTTCGTGTTCTTCTTCACCTGATAAATTCCTGCAAAGCTGAATAAATGATACGCTTTTACCGCACCCTCATTTCCATTATATATGCCGTTCGCATTTTTCTCAAACCTGTTGCGCGAGTTGATACCGGTATAGTTTAGTGTTAAATCCAACACCTTTAATGGACTATAGGTTACTGAAGCAGTAACTTTTGGCGCCGAAATACGGCGTCCATTGAGATACAAGTCGCCAGCATCGTTAAACTTTCCATTTTTATCGATATCACGCTTGCCTTCTGTATAACTGTAACTTGCAGCTAAACCCAGCTGATCAAACAAATGGTAATCGGCCGCCAATTCAAAACCATAAATTTTTTCAGGGTTCCTGGCGGTATTAAATAAACCTGTAGCAGGGTCATAAACCACTTCAATGCCTAACTTAGACGTACTGATATAACCCGACGCAGAAAATGTTAATCCGGCAATTTTACTCTCAAAGCCAGCCTCATAATTATTAACCTTTACCGCATCCGTATTGATCTTATCAATGCTGTTTACTTTGGCATCACGTAATGCCAGCCCAATATCCATTACGGAAAAACCCTGAGAGAAACTTACAAAAGGACTAAAAACGTTAAATTGATTATACCTTAAACCCGCATTAAAAAGATAAGTGCTGTATTTTAAATCACCTCCGGTTACATCAAAAGATGGCGTAATGGTAGCATTGTTTGCTCCCGTAGTTCTCAAAGTCCGGTAATCATCAACTGCTATATTTACATTTTCATAGCGCAAACCAGTTTTAAACACAAGCTTACTTAAGATATTAAAATCTGCCTGCGCAAAAGGTGCAATATTGGTCATATCCATTGTTGGTACCCATACCCTCCCATCAACCAGCGGCTGTGCGGTTTTATCTTTCATGAAATCTGCACCATAAGCCAGATTCATGTTCAAAAAGTCGAGGTTCAATATTGGTGTTTCCAAAAACAAACGCGCTCCTTTTTTATCATTTTTGGCGAGCGATTGTCCATCGCCCCCATCAAAGCGACCTAAAGAAACATAAAAAACATCTTTACGGGTTTCGTAATAAACATCCGCGTTCAAACTCGAATTAAGAAAAGTACTGTCAATCTTGTACGATAGATTTAAATTGTGGTTATAATCAACCCCGGTTGGGATACCAAGCGGTTTTCCTAAAACACCGGTTGCTTTCTGACCAGTTGCCAGATTACCGTTTACCAAAGTAAAATTACTGTTCTGCAAACTGCTGTATGTATTGTAGGTAAGCTGAATACGTTGATTTTTTGCCGGTACGTAACCTAACTTGGCAAAAGCATTATAACTATCGGTTTCACCTAAACTGTAGTTTGGCCCTACCACATCGCCCTTTGCATCTTTATATTCGCCGGTTTGCTCATACATTCCACTTAACACGTAATCAAATTTACCCAGTTTTCCATAGAACATTTGGTTAATCCTACCCCCTTCAGAGTTTTTAACTTTAACCAGCGATCCGTTTAAATTGAACTGGGTTTTACCGCCAAATCTTGCTGCAGTATCCGGAACCATGGTGATGTAATTCACTAAACCTCCGGCAGCACCATTACCATAAATGGCAGTGGCCCCTTTCACCACTTCTATACGCTCAAGTACTGAAGGGTCAATCGACCTTAAATCTACTTCTGCATTTCTTAATGGCGAAGATTGCGAAACACCATCTATCATCACCAGCATTGGGCGGCCCCTTAAGTTTTGCCCTACATTATTCCCGGTTTGTGCTGTAGGCGCAAAACCAGGCACCTGATTGGCCAGTATAGTACTTAAATCTGGTGTGATAGCCATCTCTTTCTCCAGTTTTTTCTTATTTACAATACTAACTGAAGAGGTAATATTTTTAATGTTTTCAGGCTTTCTCGAAGTAGAAATTAACACATCATCCAGCGTATTGGCTACTGGTTCCAATACAAAATTAATAATTGTATCGGCCTTTACACCCGCAATTTGCTGCGTAAATGACTTATATCCAACAGCGTTTACCTGAATATTAAACGGAACACCGCTTTTGATATATAATGTATAATAACCTTTGCTATCTGCCTGGATTTTCTGACCTGGTAAAGAAATGGTGGAGTATGGAACCTCACTTCTTTGATCCTTTATATGTCCTTCGATCTTCACGTTTTGGGCATGCCCCAAAAGGAGATTACATATCAATATGGTAACGATTAGTATAGTTTTTTTCATCTATCTTTAACTTTCGGCAAAGATAGAAAATATACACTAATAAGAATAGGTCTAAATAAGAATTAGAACACCTTAATTAATTCTGGCTGAAAACTGTGTCGAAATCTTTGGTTACATAAACAATTACCAAAAGTGCGGCAATAATCAGAGCACCTAAAATAATCACGCCCCAGCTTCCTTTTAGTTTGTTTTTGTCATTCCTGATTAACCAATATAAAATACCGATTAGCGGTATCGCACAAACAATCCAAAATATTAACGATGCTCCAGTCATATATATAAATTCAATTTAAACAATTCTTGTTGCCAGTTTTCAATTGGCGGTTACAGTTTTTTGCCACGGAAGCACAGAAACACGGAGGTACATTGCGTTAATGAACAGGCCTTGCGCCTGGAGTTGGGCGTTCAGCGTCTATTAACCGATTTAAACAATTAACCATGTCCAGTTAACAGTTTGCAATTTACACTTTGCAATATCGCAATGAACAATTCAACAATCAAACAATTGAACAAATGACTAATGAACCAATGACCAATGAACCAGCATTAAAACTCCATCCGCGCCATTGGCGAAACATCCTGCCCTACAAAATCCTGTTTCAGGTACTTTTGGTACCCTGCAATGGCAATCATGCCTGCATTATCAGTGCAATACTGAAACGCCGGTATGTAGATGTTCCAGCCCAATTCACCGGCTGTTTGTTGCAGGCCATTTCTTAAACCAGAGTTTGCCGAAACACCACCTGCAATAGCAATTTCTTTAATTCCGTATTGTTTTGCCGCTTTCTTTAATTTGTTCAGCAAAATTTGCACAATGCTATGCTGAACCGATGCACAAATATCATCTAAATTTTCGGCAATAAAGTTAGGGTTCTCTTTTTCCTGCTTCCTGATAAAATACAGAATAGAAGTTTTAAAACCACTAAAACTAAAATTCAGGTCGGAGATTTGGGGTTCTGCAAATTTAAACGCCAAAGGATTTCCATGCTGTGCATGTTTATCAATCAGTGGTCCGCCAGGATAAGGCAAGGCCAGTAACTTAGCCGTTTTATCAAAAGCTTCACCAGCAGCATCATCCAATGTTTCGCCCACAATTTCCATATCAAAGTAATCTTTTACCAGCACGATTTGTGTGTGTCCACCCGAAACGGTTAAACAGATAAAAGGGAAAACCGGCTTTGGATCATCAATAAAATGCGCTAAAATATGCGCATGCATATGATTGACAGAAATTAAAGGTATATTTAAAGCTAATGCAAAAGATTTTGCGAAAGAAACACCGACCAATAAAGATCCTAAAAGACCTGGGCCTCGTGTAAAAGCTACCGCATTAATGTCCTGTTTTGTAACTTTAGCGTTAATTAAAGCTTGTTGCACGGCAGGCACAATATTTTGTTGATGTACCCTTGAAGCTAATTCAGGTATAACACCACCATAATTTTGATGAATTGTTTGGTTTGCAATAACATTGGCAGTAATTTTGCCGTTGTTACAAATAGCAACGGATGTATCATCGCAAGAAGACTCAATAGCAAGTATAACAGACAAATTATTAATATTTAAGCTGCAAAATTATTAAAAAACTATTTAAAATACTCCTTTGGGTAATCGCATCTATAATCTTGCTGGCTGCGCTTCTTGTTTTTTCGCTACAATTTAAGCCTGTTCAAACTTATTTTGCGCAGAGAGCTGCCGCATATTTATCTAAAGAGCTTAAAACCACCATATCAATCAAGAGTCTTTATATCAAGCCTTTTAAATCTATTGTACTCGAAGATTTATTGGTTTTAGATTTACAAAAAGATACTTTATTGAGCACGCCACAATTTATGGTCGATATCACTAAATTATCCATTGATAAAAAGATTATTGATATCAGTACCGTTCAAATTAACGATGGCCAGTTTTTCCTAAAGGATTTCAAAGATAAGTCTTCTAATCTCGATTTTATCATTAACTACTTCGATTCTGGTAAACCCAAGGTAAAGAAAAAGAAAAGCAAGCCTTTTGATGTAAATCTGGGCCGCCTTATTTTAAATAAGTTTGCCTTCAGGTACATTAACTACAGGGCAAAAGATACCACGCAGGGTAAAAGTGTAAACTTCGATAACGTAAACGTTAAACAGCTGAGTGGAATTTTTGAAGGACTGGATACCAAGAATCATTTGCTTAAAACCAATATTAAAAACCTGACTTTTAAAGAGCGCAGCGGATTTTACCTGAAAAACTTAACGGCCCAAACTACGATAGACAGTAATGCGATAGAGCTGAAAAACCTGCTGCTCGAAACCAATCAGAGCCGTTTAACCAATTACTACCAAATGCGGTTTAAAAGCTATAAAGATTTTAACCACTACATAGATAATGTGCGGATGAAGGCTATTTTTAAAGATAGCCATATCACCTCGAAAGATGTTGCATTTTTCGCCCCTGAAATGAATACCATGAAACTCGACCTCGATGTTGATGGTCAGATTACGGGTTTAGTGAATAACCTTAAAGCCAAAAAATTATCGTTAAGAACCGGAAAGGCCACACACATTAAAGGTGATTTTATTTTAAAGGGGCTTCCGAAATGGAAAGAAACTTTTATGGACCTGAACATCGAGATGGCAGGAACAAACAAGACCGATCTTGATGAAGTGCTGGGGGGCATTACCAACAGCAAAAAGAAAATTGTTCCGGCAATTGTAAACAAATTCGGTAACATCAATTTCAACGGAAGTTTTACGGGTTTTCAGAACGATTTTATTGCCTATGGCGAATTTAAAACCAAACTGGGTCGCATCGTTTCGGATGTGAACATGAAAATCGATAAAAAGGATGTCCCATCTTACACCGGAAACGTAAAAACCTACGATTTTAACATCGGCGATCTGCTAGGTGAAAAGAGCCTTGGCCGGATCAGCTCTTCTTTATATGTGAAAGGCCGCGGAACAGAATTAAAAGATTTAACCGAAAAAATAAATGGCGATGTAGATTATATCGACTTTAACAAATACAGGTACCATAACGTAAAGATTGATGGTACTTTTGATAAAAAATATTTTGATGGCAAGCTGAGCATTAACGACCGGAACATTAAACTGGTATTTGATGGAGGTGTTAACCTGAACCCTAAACTGCCGGTATTCAATTTTAATGCAACCATTTCCAAGGCACGTTTAAAATCCTTAAAACTGTTGAAAGATTCGTTGATGGTGGATGCAAAATTTACCACTAATTTTTCGGGCACCAACCTGAATAACATATCGGGTAAGTTATTGATCGAAGAGATCAGGATGCAAAACCCAAAAGGCACTTATAGCGTAGATTCGGTACAGTTAACAGCCAATGGCACGGGCGCAAGTCGCGTACTGGATATCCGGTCGGATATTTTAGATGCCAGTATTAAAGGCGAATATGATCTCAATTCTATTGTTTCTTATTACAAAGCCATCGCCAAAACGTATATTCCTTCGTTAAAGGCCGATATTATAAAATACAAAAACCAGATTTTTCAGTTTAACCTGAAGGTTAAAAAGTTCGAACCGCTGGCGCAGATATTTGCACCAGGACTGGAATTAGAAGAGGGCGCTACATTAACCGGAGATTTCGATTCGCGCAACAATACCGCAACGCTGAACGGTTTTGTGAAGAAACTAAAATACAGCGGTATTGTGGTAAACAACATCATCCTCGATGAAAATACCACCACACAACAACTTCAACTGATTGTAACCTCTGATCGGGTGCAGATTAACGACAGCTTATTTATTAAAGATGTAAACGTTTCGAACATCCTGCGGAACGACAGTCTGGCCTTCAACGTAAAAATGTCGAACGCTGAAGAAGACAATCAGCTCGATTTAAACGGATTGGTAGAGTTCACCAAAAACCAGGATACAACGGCAAGGTTAAGCGTATTACCTTCTATCTTAAAAATCAATAACGAAGAATGGCGCATCCAGGAAAAAGTACGGATCGTGCTCAACAATGGTAAAACAGAGATCAGTAATTTCGATTTAACCAACGGAAAGCAACAGGTTGTGATTGATGGATTAATTTCAGAAGATCCTAAAGATTTAATCAGTGTGGGCTTTAAAGATTTTAGCTTAAAAACCCTGAACCCTTTTACCAAAGGTTTTGGTGTTAAATTGGGTGGAAATCTTAACGGGAAGACTGATTTGTATGGCGTATTAAAAACACTTAGGGTAACAGACGACTTAAAGATCGATTCGTTAAACTTTAACGATATCTATATCGGTACCTTAACCGATACCTCATCATACAGCAATGAAAGCAAAAAGCTTAATGTATTTACCCGCATTGTAGCCGACAATTCAGAGAATTTTAAGCTGACTGGAAATATTGATCTGAAAGAAAAAGAAATCGACCTCAGCGTAAAAATGGATGACAGTAAGCTCACTGTAATTGAGCCTTTTGTTAAACAACTGGTATCCAATTTAAAAGGAAATATATCAGCCGATTTAACGGTGAAAGGCAAATTAGACAAGCCAGAAATTAATGGTAACTTATCGTTAGATAAGGGCCAGCTGATGGTAAACTACCTTAAAACCACCTATGTAATTACCGATAAAGTAGAGGTAAATAATAGTGTGATTAAACTGGACAACTTCACCTTAAGCGATCTGGAAGGCCACGAAGCTACAGCAAACGGCACTGTAGATTTAAACGATATTAACTACCCAACACTGAATGTAAAAGTGAATGCCAACAGTTTAATGGCCTTAAACACTACCTCGAAAGACAATTCCATCTACTATGGCCGCGCATATGGCACAGGTGTATTTACGTTTACAGGCCCAACCAACAAAATGAAGATCGATATTAAGGCGAAAACGGAAAAAGGAACTGTATTTAACCTGCCGCTAAACAGTTCTGAAACCATATCGGATAAAGATTTCATCAATTTCGTGAGCCGCGATTCGACTGTGCTGGTTAAGAAAAGAACAAACTTTGATGGTTTAACCTTAAGTTTCAAATTAACCATCGATCCGAATACCACGGCGAACATATATACCACCCTCGGCAATTTAAGTGGAAAGGGTAATGCCGAGCTGGCCTTAAACATCAATAGTGTTGGTGATTTCGAAATGTCTGGCGATTATATTATTGAGACCGGAAGTTTCGATTTTACGGCCCAGGAGGTAATCAACAAAAAATTCGACATCAGGCAAGGTGGAACCATCCGCTGGACGGGCAACCCTACTGCCGCGCAGATTAACTTAAAAGCTGTATATGCTTTAAGGGCAAGTTTGAACGACCTTTATAAGGCAGCAAACCGCGACGCCAGCAGTAATGCCAACCAAAGGGTGAATACCGAGGTAGAAATGGGCTTAACGGGCTTACTGTTACAACCGGATATTAAGCTCGATATCAATTTCCCTGCACAACCTTCAATCAAAGAAGAACTGCAAACCTATCTGAGCGATCAGAACAACCTGAACCTTCAGGCGTTCAGTTTAATTATCAGAAGAAGTTTCGCTCCCGGAAATGGTGGGCAGTCGATTGGCAACCAGTTGAGCTCAACCGCTACCAGTACGGCTACCGAATTGGTTTTTAACCAGTTTAACAACGTACTTTCTTCGTTAAACTTAAATTTTGTCGATTTAAACGTACGTTCCTTAAGCGAGGCCAATGCATCGTTTAAGTTCTTTAACGATCGTTTAATTATTAATGCAGGTATTGTAGACCGAAACAGTGCGAACGATTTTACTGTGATCGATTTCTCTAAAGATAATGTGGGTAGAGAGGTTGAGGCATTGTTCCTGATTAAAAAAGACGGAAGCTTAACAGTGAAAGCGGCAAATAAACCACCCACCCAACAGAGTATATTCTTAAACAGCGGAATTAGTTCAACTGCAAACGTTACGTCTTTCGGCCTGGTGTATACCCAGCAGTTTGATACTTTTAAAGAGTTTGTTCAGAAAATTTCTGGTGCTTACCGCCGAAACCTGAAAAGAAAGAGCCAGGCACCGGTTAAAACAAATAAATCTTTTAACAAAGACGCGATTATCAACCAGAGTAAAGGGAACCAAAGGAGGTAGAGATCGGTCCGTTGGTTCATTTGTTCAATGGTTAATAGTTCATTGGTACGGGCGAGGGCGTCAATTCCCCTCACTCCCTATGGGCGAGGACGTACGACAGCATGCCTCGATTTTAGGGAAGCAATCTTCTCAATAGGCCACAGGCTAAATATCTAATAGATCCTGAAACAAGTTCAGGAGGACGAACTACAGGGGGATTAATCTGCACTGAAGACTTAAATGATCTAATATTTCTTATATGGTAAAAAACCCGGTTGATGGCTGTGGTGTTAACAATAAAGATCCTGACCACGATTAGCTATTAGACCATTGAAAACAATAAATGCAACTAATAAAACAAATTTCAATAGCTATCGGATCAGCATGACGAACGCCGTAGGAATAGCGCAAGCAAAGAAACCATGCAGCGCTCAGCGAAGCTAATCAGCCCTATAGCATTACGATTCCCAATCAAGTTGGGAATGACGCATACCTCATATTGACGCATAAATAAGAAATTAACTCGGATTATGGCGGTCGTCATTCCCGCGCAGGCCTATCGTGTAGACACAATTAATTATAACATTCTTCTATCGCTCTATGCCGCGGGGCATGGTACTTTGGAGCGCCAAAGTACCCAAAGCGCTTTGTCAATCCAGCAATGAGCCTTTTACACAATCTCATGCACATCAAAAAAACAGCGACACTTCGTTTTGTGTTCAATATTTTTTTTTAAAATTAAATTATCGGTTATGAACACAAAACCACTGCGTTTCAGGTTTGTTAGTGCCATTTTTACTGTTGTGCACCTGTTTTTTTGATTTCCCCGGCTCCTGGGATTGACAGCGTCCTTGGTTAAAATCCGTGCTTTATTAAAGTTGGCTAGCAAAAAGCCTAAAAATACTTAAAAAAGATGTGTCCACACGATAGGCGCAGGCGGGAATCTTAATGCCTATTGCATCGTAGTCTTGAATTAATATAACAACCGTTCAACATAGATACTGACCACGATTAGCTATTAGGCCATTGAAAAAAACAATGCAACTAATAAAACAAGTTCAGGAGGACGAACTGCAGGGGGATTAATCGACACTGAAGACTTAAATGATCTAATATTTCTTATATGGTAAAAACCCGGTTGATGACTGTGGTGTTAACAATAAAGATCCTGACCGCGATTAGCTATTAGACCATTGAAAACAATAAATACAACTAATAAAACAAATTTCGATAGCTATCGGATCAGCATGACGAACGCCGTAGTAATAACGCAAGCAAAGAAACCATGCAGCGCTCAGCGAAGCTAATCAGCCCTATAGCATTACGATTTCCAATCAAGTTGGGAATGACGCATACCTCATATTGACGCATAAATAAGAAATTAACTCGGACTATGGCGGTCGTCATTCCCGCGCAGGCGGGAATCTTAATGCCTATTGCGTTCTGGTCTTTAATTAATCACTAGAACCACGCACAATATAGATCCTGAAACAAGTTCAGGATGACGAACGCCCTGGCAATGACGCTCGATTTTGAACTAACAAAAAAACCAACAATCGAACACCTGTTCAACTGTTGGTCTTGTATAAGTTTTCAATTAGCAGTTTTCAGTTCGCACAATCCAAAACTGTCAACTGCAGATTGTTAACCGCAAACCGGACTATCCTTTCATAATCGAATGGCCCATTTTATCTCTTTTGGTGGTTAAATAACGTTCATTATGTACGTTACTTGCAATCTCGATCGGGATATTTTCTACCACTTCTAAACCATAACCAATTAAACCGGCTCTTTTGGTTGGGTTATTACTCATTAAACGCATTTTAGTCACCCCTTCCGATCGCAGGATCTGCGCACCTACACCATAATCACGTTCGTCGCCTTTAAATCCTAATTTAATATTCGCTTCTACCGTATCAAAACCAGCATCCTGTAAGTTGTACGAACGTAATTTATTAATCAGTCCGATACCTCTCCCCTCCTGGTTCATGTATACCACAATACCTTTACCTTCTTTCTCGATCATTTCTAAGGCTTTGTGCAACTGCGGACCGCAATCGCAACGGCAAGACCCAAAGATATCGCCCGTTACACAAGAACTGTGTACACGTGCTAAAATCGGTTCGTTGCTATCCCATTCGCCTTTAGAAATGGCTAAATGTGTAGCATTATTATCTAACTGCGTATAGGCTGTCATTTTAAAATCGCCCCAGGCGGTAGGTAAATCGATACTAACCTCTTGTTTAATCAAGCTATCCATGGTTAAACGGTAGGCGATTAAATCTTCGATTGATATAATTTTTAACTGGTGCTGTTCGGCAATTTTAAATAAATCAGGAAGTCTGGCCATTTCGCCATCTTCTTTTAAAATCTCTACCAATAAACCTGCAGGTTTCATGCCGGCTAAACGAGCTAAATCTACTGCGGCTTCTGTATGACCTGCACGGCGGATTACGCCACCATCTTTGGCTATTAGCGGAAAAATATGTCCTGGCCTACCCAATTCTTCAGGATCAGTTTTAGGATTCACCAAAGCCAGCATCGTTTTAGAACGGTCGCTCGCCGAAATACCTGTGGTGCAACCATGACCAACCAAATCTACCGAAACCGTAAAATTGGTTTCATAAGCTGCCGTATTCTTGCCCACCATCAGACTTAGGTTTAACTCTTTACAACGTTCTTCTGTTAAGGGTGCACAGATTAAGCCTCGGCCATAAGTAGCCATAAAATTGATGATCTCAGGCGTTGCATTTTCGGCTGCCGTTAAAAAATCACCTTCATTCTCTCTATTCTCATCATCTACAACAATAATCACTTTACCAGCTTTTATATCTGCGATGGCCTCTTCTATTGTGTTTAATTTTGTTTGCATTTTATAAACATTATGGGGCAAATGGTGTGTGAGACGTATTTAAACAATTTATACCACAAACAATAACCCATACAAATGTACAACCTTATTGAGCAATATTTGGATTAAAATATCATCTGTAAGTAAAGGAAAAGAGGCCTATTTTTCCCTCTTTTTAAACAATTTAAGAAAGAGCTGCTTGTAGTAATTTACATCAAATAAGGCCGAATCTACTGTAGCTTTATAGGTTAGAAAAGCCGCCAGCGGCGACAAAACAATTACGGCAATCCACATCCCGAATATAGGGTTTAAATTACCTTCACGTGCTGATTTTTCGGCCACCGTGGTAATAATGTGGTACACCAGAAAAAAACAAATGGCCACCACCACAGGTAAACCCATGCCTCCTTTTCGGATAATGGCGCCCAATGGCGCACCAATAAAAAATAACAGGATACAAGATGCGGCCAGGGTAAATTTACGCTGGTATTCTACTGTGGTAAAAATAATTTCGCCGGTTAAGTCGGTTTGGCGCGGACCCCAGTTGGGTACGTGCTGCATAATATTGGCAACCGTGCTGCTTGCATTATCGAGTGCCAGTTTCCGTGATCCGTTAGGAATGCTCTTTAATATTACATCATCAATTTCTTTCGGTGCGGCTTTTACCTTCGTATAACCTCTGGCCACATTAAACTGTTTGAAGTTACTGCTGAGGTTAGCAATAGTACGCATTTTCATCGTATCCAATTGTTTCGTCAACGAATCGCGCTTTCTTACAATCCCTTTCAGGTTTAACATCGGCGTACTGTTTCCGAAAGCGTTAGGGTCGGTGGTATTGCCATCAAAAGACGACATATCGAAACGCGGTGAAGTTTCTTTAAAACGGTTCCGTGTAAAAATCTGCCGGGGGTTGTACATGCCGTTTTTCGAAGACTGCTCCTCGTACTGCACCCCATTTTTAAGGTTAAGCACCAAAAACTTACCATCGGCGGTTTTATTCATTTTTCCCTCTCTTGCCAGAATTACTTTCGGGATACCGTTATTTTCACGGTGATCGTAAATCATGATATTGTGCAGCGTACCGTCTTCCTCCTTCGAGTCGACACGGATGGCATAACCCGGAATGGCATTATTAAAAACCCCTGGTTTAATTAAAAATGAAAGTTTTTTATTCCTGATATCATACAGCAACGAGCCAAATTTGAGGTTGGCTTTAGGCAGCATGTAGTTGGCAAAAAAGAAAGAGGCTACCGTGAGCATTAAAATGACCACAAACAGGGGGCGCATGGCTTTCTGCAAAGAAATACCTGCCGATTTAATGGCCACCAGCTCATAATTTTCGCCCAGTGTACCGAAAGTCATGATAGAAGAAAGTAATACCGATAGTGGCAGCGCCATGGATACATTGGCGGCCGAAGCATAATACATCAGCTCCAGAATGGTGTACCATTCGAAACCCTTTCCAATTAAATCATCAATCCATTTAAACAGAAAAAACATCAATAGAATAAACATCATAACAAAAAATGTTGCTATGAATGGCTTCACAAATGCTTTTATTAATAGAAGATGTATTTTTTTCACCCTACAAAGGTAAACAATACGGAGATAATATTACGCACCCAAAACGCTAATCAGATAATCGATCTGGTTATCCCAGATTAATTTTTTCTCTGCAAGAAGCTCATCAGTAGTAAAATCGGTGATCGAGAGAGCAACGTCGTTGGTTAGTTCGTCCTGTACAATTTCCATCTCAAAATAACATTGAGGTTCATCATCCAGCCACTTAAATTTAACCAGTTTATTTTCTTTAATGGAAACCAGTTTGGCTTTTAACTGCTCATCATCCCAGGTAAAAGTATATACCTGATCACGAAAATTTACATCATCCGCAAACCATTGCGATAAGCCGTTTGGCTCACTTATAAAACTATACAATATGCGTGGTGACGATCTAACCTCGTACTCTAGTGTAAATTTTTTCTTTTCTGCCATTTTTAGTACACTACCAGGATAATTTCCGGACTATTTTTTAATATTATTTTTCTAAAGAAAGGTAATTTATTCTATATCTGCAACAATATAATTTTTATTGGTTCATGGTGCAGGTTTAGTGGTTCATTTGCCATTGGTTTACTGATTATTGAGGTTAATTGTTTAAACCGGTTAATCAACTCAAAACTACCGCTGCTAGCCTCCGGCCTGATTTCATCGGTTAACTGGCTTCTGACCAAAAGCTCCATCATCTATCTTATATTCTCCATATTCTTAACCACAAAGCGCACCGAGAGAAGGCACAAAGGCCGCAGAGTTGGGAGGGATAAAGAATACAGCTAAATCTGTTATAAAAAGCGGGGGTAAAGTCCTTTCACCACATAAGGAATTTAGTCCATTTAAGTTTTCGATTGAACTTATATGTCTTATATGGTTATTTAACCACGAAGCACACCGATAGAAGGCAAAAAGTCGCCGAGCTGGGTGATAAAGAATATCACTAAATCCGCTATAAAAACTGGCGTACAGGTCTTTCACCATATAAAGAATTTAGTCTATTTAAGTTTTCGATTGAACTTATATGAACCTTATATGTCTTATATGGTTAAAAAAGGCGGGTAATTTTTAAAATCTGTTAACTGACTTCGAATAAGACCCCGGACTGGTTAATTGGCTTCAGTATAGGACACACCAAATTCCTTTACCCATCCTGTACCTTTTGTTTACCTATTCTAGGTACCATGCTTACCCCAGCGTTACCCTTTGCTTACCTATTCTTTACCCTGGCGTTACCTCATTCATTACCTAAAGGGTAAAGGATTGCCGAACATCAGCTATAGTAAGGGTTACTTTGGTGAGAACCTGGTAGCACCAGGGGGTAATCAATCTTGTTGAACGCATTAATTTATCAGCGCGAATGGCCTGCTGAAATACGCCCGCAGTTGCTATAAATAACATACTAAGACCAGGAATGAATTTAATTTTGGCACATACCTGCCGATTTACAGCAATTCGTTGCGTTATTTATTCCAAAAAACATCGCGCTCAAGGCTTAAAATAATAAAAAGAGCCGACCAAAGACAATCAAATTTACTGACCAATAAGGCTTTACAGTATTTTTCACATTTCTTTTTATTAAAATGTATATTTATTCTATATTTGCAACTCTTAAAAATAACCACATCGATATTTACGTTATTTAGTAAATATTAAGCCCGGCGGGGTAGCTCAGATGGTTAGAGCGCAGGATTCATAACCCTGAGGTCGGCAGTTCGATCCTGCTCCCCGCTACCTGATTATCAAGCCTTTAGCTACAAAAAGCTAGAGGCTTTTTTATTTTGAATACAACATAGGTACAACAACGCAGAGCGCTTTAATACATTCAGCCAATTGGATTCATTGACTCCATCTCACCAAAAACATAAAGCCTACAAGGTGTTAATTTCCAGACAATTAATGCGATCAATAAAATTGGCGAGATGGGATCAAACATTTTGGTTTATCCACTTGTGCCCTAAGAATGACCGAAATAACTAAAAAACTCAATGTCAGCATTGTGCTGAGCCAGTATTTCCTCATGGTACTACTCACAAAGACATATTGTGAAATAGTTTCAGTTCCTCCGAGATGCGCCTGAGGTAAGGTAAGAGCTTAAAGTCCCTGGAGATGAACGATGTTACCCCATGTTTCTACATTCCCAGACCGTCCCAACCAGCTCTCCCTCAATATAGACCTGGTTACACTTTTCTTTTGGGACATCTATGCAAATGTGTTTTCCCCCGATTTCAAACTCATGGTTAAATTCTAGATCTTTCATATTTTCCTTTTTTCTTATCTGACTAATAAAAAGATTTGTCGGGCGGATTACGATCCGCCCGACAAAATACTATAGCGCCTGACCGTTTTTAATCTCATCGTTCGCAGGCGAGACGATCGCTGTCCCGGCTTTAATTGCACCGAAAACCTCTGTCATATCTGTCCCTTTCATCCCTTCCTTGACATCAACGAGCTTGGCTTTACCGTTTTCAACTTCCACTACATATTTTCGTTCTGTAGACCGGACAATAGCGGAATTGGGTACCAGTAGCGAGGTAGCACCGGATTTAAGCGGGATTTCGACCTCGGCATACATGCCGGCCTTCAATCTGTTATCTTTATTGGCCACATCAACCTCCACAATTTCCTGGCGCATATTGCCCAGTGAATTTGCAGACCGGCTGATCTTTGCCTGGCGCTGCTCGCCAGGCAGTGCATTGAAGCGGAACTTGACCATCTGGCTTAAATCTACCTTGTCCACATAATCTTCGGGGATGGACACTTCAAGCCTCATGTGGGTCAGGTCCTGCAATACCAGCATAGGAAGATCCGAAGATTTCCCTGCTGACACCAGTGCTCCCGGTGATACATTCCTGTCCACAATGACCCCGTCAAAAGGTGCATATACTTTCAAGTAGTCTTGCATCGTACGTACTGAGGATACATTTGACCGTTCGGCTTCGGCAATGGCCTTGTCTCCTTTCATTCTGGAAAGGGCATTGTCAAGTTCCAGGGGTGATACAGAACCTTCTTCCTTTGCGGCCTCTTTAAGCCGCCTGTATTTTTCACTGCTTGCCGATGCCGTTTCTCGTGCCTGCAGGTAACGGGAATTTGCCGATTGCAATTGCGATTCGAGTTCTGGTGCTTCCAGGGTCATCAGCAGCTGGCCTTTGCTGACCTTCGATCCTAAGTCGACCAATATGGCCTTCACAAACCCGTTGGCTTTCGGAAAAATGTTTACCTGATTGAAAGGCTTGAGCATTCCCGGAATACGGGTATAACTGGAAAGGGCCTGCTCTTCAACCTTGGCCGTTTCATATTTGGCTTCCTTGCCGTTTTTTGCGGGACTGATGTCCACGGGCTTCTGATTTCCGCTGCAAGCTGCCAGCGTACTGATCAAAATTATAATTGGAATGAATCTGGTTTTCATGTTGTTTATCTTTTTTAAAGTTTTGTTTTTCTAGGCATTAGGTTGGGTTCTTTTAAGCTGCTTTTTTTCTGTACCCAGGCGAAGACCTGCGGAAGGATGAAGAGCGCAGCCAGGGTTGAAAAGAATAACCCGCCAATAACCGCCCTGCCGAGCGGCGCGGTCTGTTCACCGGATTCGCCCATTCCTGAAGCCATCGGGATCATCCCAGCTATCATTGCAAAACTGGTCATCAGGATCGGCCTTAAACGAATCCCGGCACTCACGATGGCAGCGCGGGTTGAATCCTTATACTCAAGTCTGAGTTTTTCGGCGTTGGTAACGATTAGAATCGCATTGGCAACCGAAACACCCGTGGACATAATCATCCCCATATAGCTCTGCAGGTTAAGTGTTGAACCTGTCAGCAACAGCGCAGTCAGTGAGCCTAGGATTACTGCCGGAACAGTCGAAAGCACGGTCAGCGAAAGCTTGAAAGATTGGTAATTGGCTGCAAGCAGCAGAAATATAACCAATATCGCAAAGGCAAGCCCGCCCTGAAGAGAAGACAGTGTCTCAGTCAACAGGCTCGACATACCTTTCACTTCCGCAGTTAGTCCCTTTGGAGGTGTACCTACAGACTTTAGTGCCTTTTCTACATCAGCAGTTGCCGTTCCGAGGTCCTTTTTATAAATGTTTGCGCTCACGGTCAGAAAGCGTCTTGGACCAGAGCGGTCATATTCCCCCGGAAGGTAACTGGTATTGAAAGTAGCGATGTCGCCCAGTACCGGACTGCTCTGCCCTTTGACCAAAGGAATTTCCTTGAGCTCATCCATCGTATTCATCACATACTCTGGAACCTGTACCTGCACCTGGTAAGTATAGGCGGTTTTTTCATCGAGCCATTGATTCTTCTCTGTAAAGCGGCTGGATGAGGTACTGGCAGTAACTGACCTTGCAATATCAACCACGTTTAGCCCAAACTGCGCCGCCTTTAACCTGTCAAGGGTAATGGAAACCACGGGAATGTGCAGGGGCTGAGCAATCTGGATATCACGGAGGTAATCTATTTTTTTAAGTTTTGCTAAAACCTTATTAGCGTAAGACTCGATCTGGTTCATATCTTTTCCTGCTACCCTGATCTCAATCGGGGTGGCAGCACCCTGGCTCATGATTTTTTCAGTCATGTCTATGGGTTCAAAGGTGATACGCAAATCTGGAAGTTTATACGCTATATTCTTCCTCAGGGCATCTTTGAGTTCATCCATATTCACCTTGTAATCTTCATCCAGGTTTACCTGTAGCACGGCCTCATGGGTACCGGTATTGAAGATATACAGGTTACTGGTTCCGTAACTGCTGGGGATTAGCCCCACGTAGCCAGAACTGACTGCGACATGGTTATCCACCGTTTGATTGATAATGGAGAGTACCTGCTTGAATTTCTCTTCGGTGCGCTCTAGCCTGGTGCCATCAGGCGCTTTGATGCGGATCTGGAACTGCCCGTTATTGAGCTTTGGCATCATATCCTTTCCAATAAAAACAAAGCCCAGTCCGGCAAGGATAATAACAGCAAAAAGATAAATTCCGACAATTCCTTTTTTCATCGGCATCCACCGTTGGATGATCGCCATAAATCTCACCTTTACCCGTTCAAAGAAATCGTTTTTCTCCGGCTCATCCTTTTCGTTTTCCATGTGCTTTTCAATCTGTTCTGCTTCTCTTTCGTCCAGCGCCTCTCCTGCATGGGCATGGATATTGCCATGGTCATAGTGCTGGTAACGTTCTTCCTTGATCATCCAGTTGGATAAAATCGGAACCAGGGTCTGGGCTACGATGAAGGAGACAATCATGGTAAAGCCAATCGAGAGGGATAGCGGCAGGAACATTGCCTTTGGTATCCCGTTCATCATAAAGGATGGAGCGAAAACTGCTAAGATGCACAGCAGGATCAGCAGTAGTGGGAAAGCAATTTCTTCGCAGGCATCATAAATGGCCTCGCGTTTGGGCTTGCCCATTTCCAGGTGCTGGTGGATATTTTCTATCGTTACCGTTGCCTGATCGACCAAAATTCCTATTGCAAGTGCCAAACCGCTCAGCGTCATAATATTAATGGTTTGACCAAACATGCCCAGTAAAAGCACACCAATTAAAATCGATACCGGAATGGTAATCACCACGATAAGACTGCTTCGCAGGTCACGCAGGAATAACAATACCATAAGCCCTGTTAATAGTGCGCCCAGACCACCTTCAGTGATCAGGCTTTTTACCGAGTTGATAACCGCTACAGACTGGTCAAATTCATAGGAGATGTGGACATCATCCGGCAGTAGGCTCTGCATTTCCGGAATCTTGGCCTTTAAGGATTTAACCACCGACCAGGTTGATGCATCTGCGGTTTTGACCACTGGAATATAAACCGACCGTTTTCCGTTGATCAGTGCATAATCCACGGTAACATCCGCTGCATCGGCAACCCTTGCCACATCCCTTACCAATATCGAAACGCCGTTTTTTGTAGCTATGGGAATGTTGTTGAATTCATCGACCGTTTTAACCAGGGAGTTCATGGAGGTTACCATCATGGTATTGTCCAGTCTAAGGTTTCCCGAAGGCGACATCACATTGAATTTTGATAGGGCCCCTACCACCTCGTCCGGAGTCAGGTTGTAGCTCCTTAGCTTGCTGGGGTCTACACTTATTGTTATGGATCGGGAATTAGCTCCAAAAGGCGGTGGTGCCGAAAGTCCGGCGACCGAGGAAAACATAGGCCTGATACGCGTTGCCGCCATATCATAGATTTCTTTCAGGCTGCGAGATTTGGCTGAGAGCACAAGTTGGCCCACAGGCAGTGAAGAGGCATCAAAGCGGACCACCTGCGGAGGTAGTGCTCCGGGTGGAAAGAACTTCATGGCCCGGTTTACCTGGAGGGCAACCTGGGCTGAGGCTTCGGCCATATTTGTACTTTCATAAAAACTCAGCTTGAGCATCGTCAAACCCTGAATGTTCTTGGCGGTAATATTCTTGACGCCATTAACGTAAAGGAACTGATCCTGC
Source organism: Pedobacter sp. MR2016-19 (assembly GCF_014947265.1). NCBI lineage: Bacteria > Pseudomonadati > Bacteroidota > Sphingobacteriia > Sphingobacteriales > Sphingobacteriaceae > Pedobacter > Pedobacter sp. MR2016-19. The sequence continues at coordinate 80,072 of NZ_JADCNK010000017.1, read as the reverse complement.
AGACGGGTAGAGAAAAAACCCTCCATCTGCTGGGGAGACATGCCTCCGTAGGATTCGATAACATATATAGTTGGAGAATTAAGCTGGGGAAAAATATCTATTGGGATCTTCAACGCACTGAGCACTGCAAAGAGCAGTAAACTCGCGGTGATCACCACTGTTGTAATCGGCTTTTTCAGGGCCGAGGTAACCATTGACATATCTTTATTATTTTAATGCGTTTAACAGGGAATCTACTTGATTGGTGGCAATAGCCTTTTGAAAAAGAGCCCGGACGTACAGGTACTTTGCGTTGACAAAATCAGTTTCTGCGCGGTAGAGAATGGTCAGGGCTGCATTGAGCTCAATGATATCGGTTAGTCCGTTTTTATAAAGGGAGAGCTTTTGGCGGTATCCTGCGGCGGCTGCTTTTAACTGGTTTGGTATTTCATCGAGTCTTTTATGCGCGGTACTGATTTCGAGGCCCGCCTGAAGGGCAGCATTTGATAACATTAGTTTCTCCTGCTCCAGTTCCTTTAAGTAAAAGTTACTGCTGGCCTTCTGGGTCCTAAGCTTCAACTGACGCCTGCGCAGATCAAAAAGGTTATAGCTGATCCCTACGCCCACGAGGTAATTTTCCCGTTGCCATTCCAGGCCATTAGAAAGACTGTTGAAATTATCATTGGCATCAATGCTTGATCCCCTTGACCAGGCCGCAGCTTGCAGGCTTACCTTTGGGTTATAGGCTTTTCGGACCAAATTTTCCTTCTCAATACTGCTAAGGTAATTGCTTTTGTAAAAATCAAGCAGCGGATGGCTTGAACTGTCGGTCAAATTTACAGATAGGTTTACCTCAAGCGATTTTAGCCGGTCGAGGATCGTACTATCGGCAACAATACCCTCCGGATTCAGCCCGCTGATTGCTGCAATATCTAGCTGGACCTGTTTATAGGTATTGTCCATTTCGATATAGTTCAGCCTTGATTTGGAGAGTTCAGCACCCGCAATACTGGTATCTACTCCCGGGCGCACACCGCTTCTGGCTAGGGACAGTATGGAGCGGCCGATCTGCTCGTTGCGACTGATGTTCTGCTTCTGAATAGATAGCATATCCTGAAGCTTTAAAAGGCTCAGGTAATCATCAATGGCAATGGCCCTGGTCTGATAGCGCCGCTGGGCAAACCTGGAACGCTCAGCGACAAGTTCTGATTTGGCTACCGCATTCTGGGCCTTGTAGGCACCAAAATTATACACCTCCCAATCAAGGGAAACTATGCCAAGATTAGTAAGTGCAGCCTTGGTAGTGCTTTCGGTTCTAACGCCCCTAGAATTGGAAGGAACGATACCAAAGGCCATGTAAGGCCCTGCCACGTTGTTGTTTGAGCCCAGATCCGCCTGATAGTTAAGCTTCAGGTTTGGAAGGGCATTCGCCGCGGTCTCTTTTAACTGGGCGGCCCGGATATCCACTGCTGCTGAATCAGCAGCCAGTGAGGGCGAAAAAGCGGTCACGTGATCGATCAGATCGACGATCCCGATGGGTTTAGGGGAAGTTTGGGCATGGCTTTCCAGCCCCATATATAAAAGTGGGAACAAACAGAAAATCTGTTTAATACGGATCATGTCTTTAAATTAAAATTTAAGGAAAAAGATTTGACGGATTTCGCGACAGGAAACCGGGTGATTAACCGTCCGTCGTCACCTCATCATATGAAGGACCTGTCAATAAAAAAATTGGAGACAAATCTCAGATCCGAAAGACCTGGTTGGAAATATAAATTGGGACTGATCCGGCAATCCTGTATCTGATCTCAAGAAAATACCTGTTAAGGTTGGTGGCTAAAAGCCCAAGCCCAAAAAGCAAAATGATCCCGATGATAACAGCTTCCAGAACAGGAAGCACGGTTTTTTTCCGTTCATCAAGAATGCACTTAAACTGTCTGGTAATTTTTGAATCCTTTCCAAGCGGAGAAAAGCTGCCGTTGTACTGTCCGGCTGATTTTATTCCACGGGCGGACTCCAAAAGGGATAAGTTGGATAAAAAAAAGATGTTGCCCAGAGAGATAATCAGGTACAGCAAAACAACTCCGATTATAGAGCAATTGGGCACCTGCTTAATCTTCAAATCCTTCAAATTTAACAACCTAAATATATTGCGGCTAAAATCAGCATTAATCTAAAAAGATGAGAGAATAAATGGCAACAAAACCGTTACAAAATATCAACAAATATTAGGCTAAGATATGTAAACAGATAGCATCTAATCCAATGTACCCAAAGCTCAATAATGTGTCAAAAATTCAAAGTTCATTTATCTTGAATAGATCAATCATTATATCTGTCCCCAAAGTCTAATTTACATACAAAGAATGGGCTTGAGTTTGGAAATTTTAGATTCAACATTAAACGGTACTTCGTTAATTAAAATTGTGAGATTAACACAACAGATGGCATCGTTTTACTTATCGAAATTCACTGACTCTAATTCCGGAATTAATTTAGCCATTCAGTAGAAACCGTATAGCCGTTGTGGTAAAGATATTATACAAATTTACTATCTATTATTATAGTCTTTTTTTTCCTATACTGGGCATCAACCTTATTCCCTAATATCTTATCAAAATTCACAACTGCCTCACAATGCTCATAAAAGTTAGACATATTGAAGCTTGACTCTACAACATTCACCGAGAGTCATGTCAATTTAGTGAAATAACAATTTCACTTCAATGGATTTTCGACACTATTTTAATTCAAATACAGATATGTAAGTGAGTAATCGCTATAGCTTTATCCTGCTTAGACCGGTTATTGCCTGCTAATTTAGTTCGAAAAATGTCCAGTAACCTACCTTTAAATTTTGAAATGATTCGCAACTTTCGCCAATTCCTGCAAGTCAGCCAAGAAAAAGTTCGAAATTTGTCCAGTAATGGCTACTGATCAAAAGCTCATCGAAAGATGGGCTTTTTTTGTTTAAAGCTATTTCATTTTATCTAAGCCGAGTCGGAGACTCTTTTTTATTGGCTCATCCGTAGAACTCTTGCGGAACACTACGGATAGTGGGGTTCCTTTTTTATACCCTTAGAGCTTTTTATATTCAAACCAATAGTTTGCTTTTGGCTCATCAATTAATAAATATGTATTTTTAGTAAAAATGTAGGCCTTGTAAAACTTAAAAACTGAATTGAACAAACAAAAATCCATTTTATCATTCTGGAAAGATATCGAAATCTTCTCCCTTCCTGATCTATCCTCTAGTGCCAAATTGGTGGACCTGAACAAGGCATTGCCCTGGGAATTACCTTTTGTGCCCAAACAGAATAGTATGTGGAGGCATATTGTTTTTTTGGGCAAGCATAGTAAAGAAAAGATAATCGATCTTATAGGGAAAGCCCTGGACGATACCCCTGAAAAACCGGACTGGCTGGAGAGACCGACCGGTAATACCTGTATGGCTGTCCTGATCTTAAATGAACAAGGGAGATTGTCTGGCGACAGCCCCTATTTACAGGCCTCCTATTTATATGGCATCAAATGCTTGCAGGACGGCAGAAAATTATCAGAGATTACCAAGCTATTGGACGAGGCACAAGAAAAGTTTAGGGAACGATATCCCTACAACCAGGATGCAGAGGACCTAAACAGTGCCTTGGCACCTACAATCACATCCGCACATTTAAAAAAAGAGGTCGCTGTTCTAAACAATCTCAACGTTGCCGGCATAGTCTGCGATAGCCATATTTATGTGCAGTCCATACAAGTCTCGAAACAGTCCAAGGGTGACACCGCATTTTTGAACAGTTTCTATCTCGAAGACCTCAATCAACTCGTCAACAACTCCAGCTCTTTTGGAAAAGGGCTGGATGACTATTTGCGCATCAATACCCATCAGCCTGACCGTACAGATTTACTACTGAATTCAGACGCCTTTTTCAAAACCATAGATCCGTCAAAGATACCAGCTGGACGTTGGCCCTCCAATCCCGGCCATGGTCTTTATTCAGCGCAAACAGGTGCTGTCAATACCAGTTTAGAATTACTTAAGGACAACGGTCTAATAGGCATCAATGGCCCTCCTGGTACTGGAAAAACGACACTTTTATCAGACATCGTAGCCGAGGTGATAGTGATTCGTGCACAGAAACTGATTAAAAAGGATATTTCCTCCCTATTTGCCCGAGGCCAGAAAATAGAGAGGGAAAACAACTTCGCCTATCATTTCCCTACCAATAGTGATGTCTTTGAAGATGTGGGTATAGTCGTGGCTAGCAATAATAATGCTGCCGTAGAAAATATATCGAAAGAACTGCCTGATGAGCGAAAAATAGACAGGGGCACGTTCCCAAATGCCAGATATTTCGCTGATTTCTCCCAAAATTTAATTGAGGCCGACAGTTGGGGACTACTAGCCGCAGCTTTGGGGAACTCGGAAAACAGGGCGTTTTTTAAGAATAATTTCTGGTACAGGAACGATAGCGAACCTGGATTTGCTGCTTTCCTACAATCCCTATATAACAATCCGGAAAAAGAGGACCGTACGTTCGAACATCTTAAACACTACGAAAAAACAAAATCTGAACTTGAGGCATTACTAAAAGAATTTTATGAATTCAGACAAGTAGCTTCCGAATTCTATCAATTGGTTCCCGGATATTTAAATGACCAAAAGAATAAAATAAGGACAATACACATTATTGACCAGCTTGCTGCCCTTCTTGAGGAGATCCAGAATAGCAGAAAGCAGGTAGTTAAAGATTTGGCAGGCCTTAAAAATCGGCTTGCTGAAATTCAATATGGTATTCAGGTGCACCAATCTACAAAACCGGGATTTTTCTTTTTCCAGAAACTGTTTAATACGAAAACATTTAAAAAATGGAACGGACCATACCTGCTGCTATTAAATGAACACACAGAACTTACTACCAAAAGCATAGCGGTTCAAAAAGAGAAAGATAACCTAGACAGGAAAATTACTGATAAGGAGAAAGAAATAAAACAATTACTGGCCCAATTAGAAGAGATTAATCAGCGGATGGGCATTTACAATAAGAAAAAAGAAAGACTCCACAGCGATTATGGTATAGCCTATAAAGATATTCCCGATGAAAATTTGTTGAACGCGTTTGAAACAGATAAGAACACCTTTCACAAATGTAATCCCTGGTCATCCGTTAGTATAAATAAACTGCGGAGCGAGATATTTCTTAAGAGCCTGTTATTGCATGAACATGTCATTTTGAGAAATGCCAAGCAGTTTAAAAACAATATTGGTCTGTTAATGGAACTAATGGATGGCAAAGTGGAGGTTTCCAAACATATCGCTTTAAGTTTATGGCAGTCCTTCTTCTTTTGCATTCCTGTTGTTTCAACCTCGTTAGCTTCTGTCAGCCGTCTATTCGGTAGTCTGGGAAAAGAAAGTATCGGTTGGTTGTTACTCGATGAAGCGGGACAGGCCACACCGCAATCTGCAGCAGGAATTATTTACCGAGCCCAAAGGAGCATTATTATCGGCGACCCCTTACAGATCGAACCGGTCGTTACTACGCCTGTTAAATTGATCAACATATTGAATCAACAACATAAGACAGATGCAGTTTGGTCACCATTACGAAGCTCAGCACAAATTTTGGCTGATAGAATAACTGCCGGGGGTACCTGGATGAAGCAGGACATTGATGATGAAGATATATGGACGGGGTTTCCATTACGTACCCACCGCCGGTGCAACAACCCCATGTTTGCCATCTCCAATGAGATTGCCTACGGTAATCAAATGGTGAAGGCCATGGCGGATATCCCCTTCGAATGTGTGCTGGGAGCATCTGCCTGGTTCGATATTAACGGTACGCATATCCAAAACAAACAAGTTATTGAAGAGGAGATCTCCTTATTAAAAGAAAAAATTCAGTTACTTGGAAAAGCACATCAAGAGATATTTGTTATCTCTCCTTTTAAATCGGTTGCAGACCGATGTAAACAGGAATTTCATACTATAGACTCAAAAATACAATGCGGAACCATCCATACCTTTCAAGGTAAGGAAGCAGACATTGTCTTTCTGATACTCGGCAGTGATCCCGACAAACCTGGATCTAGACAATGGGCATCATCTAAGCCCAACATGCTCAATGTTGCATTAACGCGTGCCAAAAGACGTTTTTACGTGATAGGTAGCAGGAAATCATGGTCAGGCTATAGTTTCTTTTCAGTATTGGCAGAAAGATTATAATCATAGATTGTTTGCAAATCACCATAAAAGTTCGACATTTCGCCTATTCCCTCTACTGATTAAAAGCTCATCGAAAGATGGGCTTTTTTGGTTAAAGGTATTTCATTTTATCTAAGCCGAGTCGGCGACTCTTTTTTATTGGCTAATCCGTAGAACTCCTGCGGACCAACTATCTCTAATCTAGATTTTAACGCCACAAACTGATTAACAACTCAAGATTGTAGAATTTTAATTATCTTTATGTCTACAATGAGTAAAAGAACAATATCCCATCTATCTTTAATATTTTCTATTACCTTGATATTTTGCCAATGTACTGTTTTAGATCGATCCTCTGGACGTATATCACCAAAGGAAAATATTCAGAAAGAAGAAATATATGTCATCAAAAATGTCAACATTATTCCGATGACAATGGAAAGTAAGATCATTAGTAATGCTACGGTGATCATTAAAAATAAGAAGATCTTTTCCATTAACCAGCCAATTCCAGGTAAGGCTAAGGTCATTAACGGAAAAGGTAAATGGCTAATTCCGGGACTAATTGATATGCATGTCCACAATTTGGCCGACATCAATCTTAGCTCAAGTTATCCAACAAAAGGAGCCACAATTTTTACGGACACACAGGATTTTATGTTATTATATGTCGTAAACGGTGTTACGACAGCTTTTGAGTTAAATGCAAGGGTTGAGCATTTTGGACAGAGAAATGAAATCTTAAAAGGAAACCTGTACGGCCCCCGCATGGCGCTGGCAATGCTGATAGATGGAGGAGAGGGTTCTGGTAATAAGGCCAATACAGCCTCTGACGGTCGACAGACAGTACGTATGGCCAAAGCCCAGGGCTACGAATTTGTAAAAGTATACTCTCACCTGAACGTAGAAACGTATAAAGCGATCGTTGATGAAGCCAGCAAGCAGGGAATGAAGGTTGTTGGTCATATTCCGGATGTGTTTAAGGGCCATATAGATGACGCCTTTGTGCCTAATTTCGCTATGGTTGCTCATGCGGAAGAATATGCTAAACAAAGCGAGGATTTCACTGATCAGGACGCACAATATTATGCGAAGATCACTAAGGCAAATGGAACCTGGTTTACACCGACTTTAACTACGATGGAGTGGATTCTCAGCCAGTCGCGTTCGCTTGAAGGTGTTCGTAATCTTTCCAGTCTTAAATATGTGCATCCGCTCATACAAAGCAGATGGTTATATTCAAATTCTTACAACCAGGAAAGTACGGCTGGACGCATTCGCTATTTTGAGAAAATGGTTGGGTTTAACATGCGTTTAGTTAAAGCATTTAAGGAAGCTGGAGTACCTATTGTCGCAGGCACAGATGCCGGGAATCCTGGAGTCGTTTGGGGATTCTCGCTTCACGACGAAATTGAACTCCTCGTGAAAGCCGGTCTTAGTCCGGAAGAAGCATTGGTATCGGCCACACGATTACCTGCAATCTGGCTGGGAATTGAAGACAAGATCGGAACTGTGGAAGTTGGAAAATATGCCGATCTTGTATTACTGGATGCTAATCCACTAAAGGATATACGAAACACAAGAAAAATAGCTGGTGTATTCCTGAATGGCAAATGGATAGATAAAAAGATAATGGATAGTATGCTTAGTGCTGTGGCAGAACGAAATACCGCCAATAAAAATAGATATGACTGGAAAAAAAGAATGGATTTTGAATGAGAAATCGGCGAAGCCACTGATTCCATAGTCAACTGCGTCTTCTCAACATTCAGTTTCCAACAATTTATAAGACTTAATTACAGTTCACGCTGAAATAACAAAGTACAAATGCTATAAGTTCTTTAAAATAGATGCATTAAAAAAAAACGAACCTTATTTTAATGTTTAAGATAATTAGCAACCTTCACCAATGCTTGCAAATCAGGTAAGAAAAAATTCGAAATTTGTCCAGTAACGGCTACTGATTAAAAGCTCATCGAAAGATGGACTTTTTTTGGTTAAAGCTATTTCATTTTATCTAAGCCGAGCCGGAAACTTTTTTTATTGGCTAATCCGCAGAACTCCTGCGGAACGCTACGGATAGTGGGTTTTATCGCTCCAACAAGAGGCTGAAGTTGGCAAAGCTGCAACCTCCATCTAATAATTCTACTTATCTTGAAATTGATAGGATACCATTAAAAAACTAACCCTTTTTTCTTTCCATAATCCCCTCTTCTTCCGATACTGCTCTTTAACCCAATGTTTTGTCAGTATACGATAAAATTTATGATCGGGTGGACTGGGGCTGCGTCATACAATTTTAAAATTGGAGATGTATCAGTCATTATATACCTATATGATATATTAATATACTAACTTAGCATATTAATATACCATTATATGCCAGAACAAAACCTAGCAGATTACGAAATCGACCCGGTACATTTTAGTACGCCATTGAAGGCGAATGCCTTTGAGATGGACGATGAGACCAAAATTTCGATGATTTCGGACCATTTTACCAGCATACTGAATATCCTTGGACTCGACCTGAACGATGATAGCCTGAAGAATACTCCGGACAGGATTGCCAAAATGTACGTTAAAGAAATATTCAGCGGACTTAATCCGGCCAATAAACCTGTTGCAACCCTTTTTGAAAACCGTTACGGGTATAGTGAAATGCTGGTTGAGAAAAACATTGCTGTCTTCAGTAACTGTGAGCATCACTTTGTTCCTATTACGGGCAAGGCGCATGTGGCATACATCAGCAAAGGAAAAGTAATTGGCCTGTCCAAACTCAACCGGATCGTACAGTACTATTCCAAAAGACCACAGGTACAGGAAAGGCTGACCATCCAGATTGCCCGGGAGATTAAGCGCGTAATGGGAACAGATGATGTAGCCGTGATGATCGATGCCAGCCACCACTGTGTCTCCTCACGCGGGATCCAGGATGCCGGCAGCTCAACGGTAACCAGCTCTTTCAGCGGAAAATTCAGGGATGCGGAAACAAGAAACGAATTTTTAAAATATATAGGCCAATGAGGTTTCAAGGTAAAAATATACTGGTAATCGGAGGAAGTTCGGGCATAGGCCTCGATCTGGTGCAGTTGCTGAGCAAAGAGGGCGCAAATGTTTACGCCGCATCCAGAAGCAGCTCAGATAACTGGCCTGCATCGGTCCGCTATCAGCCACTTAATGTGATGGAAAATATGGATGTACTAGCTTCTTTTTTGCCGGAGGAACTTCACGGACTTGTATACAGTGTCGGAAGCATCAACCTCAAACCTTTTTCAAGGATTAGCGAAAATGATCTGATAGATGATTTCAGACTGAATGTGGTGGGTGCAGCACGCACTATGCAGCTTGCATTAAAGTCCCTGAAAAATGTTCATTCGGCATCGGCCGTTTTCATCAGCTCAGTTGCTGCCAGATCAGGTATGGGTTATCATTCCAGTATTGCAACCTCCAAAGCTGCGCTGGAGGGGCTTGCTGTATCGCTGGCTGCAGAACTGAGCGTAAACAGGATCAGGGTAAATGTAGTTTCGCCATCGCTGACCAATACCCCGCTATCCACAAAATTCCTCAATACTCCTGATAAAATGGAGGCCTCTGCAAAAAGACACCCATTGGGAAAATACGGGGAACCGGGCGACATCAGCGCCGCCATTGCATTCCTGCTTTCTGAAGACAGCAGCTGGATAACAGGACAGGTGATCGCGATTGATGGCGGCATGGGCAGTTTGAGGACAAACATCTAACAGGCAGGCATTTAATGGTAAGGAGACTGGACAGCTATTTTCAGGGGCAGCGTATTGCAAAGCTCCAATATGCAAAGCCCGGTATTTCTCTTAACCTGTTATCATAAAAAGCAGTTATGAAAATAGAAAAACTGAATGTGATCATCATAGGCGCCGGAATAGCGGGGCTATCTGCAGCCAGGTTACTAAAACAGGCAGGTAAAAAGATCCTCGTCATTGAGGCATCGGAGCAAGTTGGTGGCAGGGCGGGGAGCGATCATAAAGGCGGCTTCATCCTCGACCGGGGATTTCAGGTCCTGCTTACCGCCTATCCGGAAGCCAAAAAGCTCCTGGATTACAAGAAACTTGACCTGAAGGCCTTTCTTCCCGGGGCAGAAATTCTTGATGAACGGAGAAGCCATAAAATAGGCGATCCCTTAAGGGAACCATTGATGCTGATCAAAACCCTTTTTTCCCCTATCGGAAGCTTTGGAGATAAGCTACGCCTGCTAAAGCTCAAACTCAGGCTACATTCCAGTACCGTGGAAGAAATATTCAGCAGAAAAGAAACCAGCACATACTCGTATCTAACCTCGCTGAACTTCAGTGAGCAGTTTATCACAAAATTCTTCAGGCCTTTCTTTTCCGGTATATTTCTGGAAACCGAACTTGAAACATCCAGCAGGATGTTTGAATTCGTCTTTAAAATGCTTAGTGAAGGAGCTGCTGCTGTTCCTGCCCTGGGGATGGGCGAAATCAGCAAACAGCTGGCAGGGTGCCTGGATAGGGATGAACTTTTGCTTGGCGAGAAAATCACAGAGATAAAAAACGGCCAGGCTTTTGGCCGCTCCGGGAAAATTTATGAGGCCGATAATATCATTATCGCAACCGAACCACAAAACCTTTCCCAATCGGCCGTGGATATAGACAGGCATTTGAAAAAAGATGCATTAACGATGTATTTTTCAAGCAGGGAAAGGACAGCGCACTCTAAACGCATTGCGCTGAATGCCATCAGCGGGCAGTTGATCAACAATATTGCCTTTATGGAACATATCGCACCCTCATACGCGCCCAAAGGTCAGTCGCTGATTTCAGTTTCTGTCAGAACAGCCGGTACCGGCACAAAAATTGGTCTTGAAGAAATGATAAGGAAAGAGCTTATGCAATGGTACCCAGGTTCGGCACAATGGGAATTGCTGGCCACCTATTCTATCCCCCACGCCCTTCCCGATAACAGGACTGCAAAGAACGAAATGGATGCGGATACAATGCGCATAAGCAGGAATTGCTACCTATGCGGCGATTACCTGCTGAACGGTTCGATAAACGGCGCAATGAAAAGTGCCCGTACTGTTGTAGAGGAAATACTTAAAACGGATAGCTGACAACGCTGTTCAAAAACATAAAAAATAGCATCATGATGTACAACCTTTTAAGTGAACTTATCTCGCTTGTCAAAACTTATGAAAGCAGCAATGATAACCCGGTAGCGGAACTGGCTCCGTTCCTCAGCTGGCTCAATGGCCGCCATGCGAACAGGGAAACAAGCACCACTAACCCTCAATGGGAAGGCAAAGCCAGGGGACGTTCGGCAGACAGCGTGATCAACACCTCGCTGGTTCATCTGTATCGTTATGCCAGGTTGCATGCAAAAACAGCTATTGCTGAATCTGCCTTTTCCACGCCCGATGAATTTATCTACCTGATCTGCCTTGCCTCAGGAGGAAGTATGAGTAAAACTGCACTGATCAGACAGAATGTTCATGAAAAAGCTACAGGTACGCTGATTGTCAACAGGCTGCTAAAAAAAGGTTTGGCAGAGCAGCAGACCACCGATAACGATAAAAGAAGCAGGATTATCAATATTACCGCTAAAGGGACGCAGGAATTGAACAATAGTATAGAAAACATCAAAATGGCTTCAGCAAATGTTACCGAGCCGCTTTCCACCCCGGAAAAAATGGAACTGATTACTTTACTGCTCAAGCTCGAAGATTTCCATAGTGAAAGGAAATTATTGGAACAAACTCCAACTAACTTCAGGACAAGATTAGGTTAGCGTGAAAATATTTCTTTTGAGATTGAGGACTAAAAGCGCTACTTCATTAATCAAACATACGGGGTGGAGGGTAACAGTAAAATGAACATTCAACCAGCCATATAAAATAAGGACACAGCATATTTCAGTCAACTGACCGCCAAATCTGTCAGCTTCACCATAATTGGAAAAGTTTCATATATTTTTTTCATAAGTTTAAGCGATGGATAAAAATGAGCGCCGGATTTCCTGGTATAGTTCGCTGTTAATTGCCTTATTGGTAAATACACCGAAGCTGCTGGCTTTACGCGAAAAGGGAATTGTAGCTCAATACTGGCATTTTAATCCTTTGGAACTACTCTATCAGTTTTTATTCAATCTGGTCTTTTGTGGATTGATATTCCATTTAAACCTGAATCACTTTTCAAAGCTGAGCGTTTATCGTGAAAAAAATAAAATTAGTCTGTACGTTATTTCAAATGTATCAATATTCATTTTAGCTGTTTTTTTGGGAGGTGTACTCCAAAACAAATTATTTTTTATGCCGCAATTGCCTAAGGCTTACCTAGCAGGCAACTTCGTACGGTTATTCTTGAGCAGTATCTTAATGGCTGTTCTGATTAAAATTGTTCTGCTTGTCCGTTCCTCTAAAAATAAAGAAGTAGAAAACGAGCAGCTCAAAATGGCCTACATGCAAACAGAACTGGAGCTTTTGAAAGAGCAGATGAACCCACATTTTTTATTCAATTCATTAAGCAGCCTCTCAGGTGTTATCAGGGAAAACCCGGCCCTGGCACAAAAATATGTCCGCGATTTATCTACCGTTTTTCGCTATGCTTTAAATCGTTCCAAAAATAATCTTGTAACGCTTAGCGATGAATTAACAATGCTAAAGGCATTCGCCCGGCTCGTAACCATGCGTCTGGAAAATGCCTTTAAAATGGAAATTAATATTCCCGAAGAAGTGTTGAATTATAAATTGCCCCATTTAACTTTACAGCCTTTATTAGAAAATGCCGTAAAACACAATGCTGCAACCCTAACAAAGCCCTTAAATGTAAAGCTGTATATGGATGATGACTTGCTGGTGCTGGGTAATAACCTCAATGAAATTCCTACGCCCGAAAGCAGCAACGGCATAGGACTTGCAAACCTGAATGAACGTTTTAAGATTATGGTGAAAAAGGAAATCGAAATAAGTAAAAGCCAACACGGATTTCTGGTAAAAATCCCTTTAAAAGCATGAAAACCATCCGTACTGTTGTTGTAGAAGATGAGGCCGTTACTGCCAGGAACCTAATCCATTTACTGGGAGAAATAGCGCATGACATTGATATTGTTTCAACATTAAGTTCAGTTGAAGAAGCAACCACCTGGCTTGCCGGCAATGAAAACATGTACGACTTAATCTTTATGGATATCAGGCTTGCCGATGGATTATCTTTTGATATTTTCAAACGAATCAACATCGATAAACCTGTAATTTTTGTAACCGCATATAACGATTACGCCATCACGGCTTTCAAAAACAATGGTATCGATTACATCCTAAAACCTTTTGACGGGGAAGAAATTTCGAATGCTGTTAACAAATACAAAAGATGGACTTGCAGTGCTACGCCACAGGTTTTGCCTGTGTTTGCAGATTTAGCTGCACAAATTGGCAACCTTTCAAAATCTTACAAAAAGGCCTTCCTTATTCACTACCGTGATAAATTGATACCGGTAGAAACGGCTAAAATTTCGTGGTTTTATACCGCTAATGAAATCGTTTACGCCAGAACAGACGACGACAGGCAATTTGTGATGGATTTCACCATGGAACAGCTGGAACAGCAGCTTGAGCCGGATACTTTTTTCCGGGCCAACCGCCAGTTTCTGATCAACCGCCAGGCTATAACCGAAGTCGAATTTTATTTCAACGGAAGATTGTTGGTTAAAGTAAAACCAATTGCAGAAGTGCAGATCCTGATCAGCAAAGCCCGTGTGCCCGAGTTTAAAAAATGGATGAACGCTTAAATCGTTTCACCCCTTTCTTTTTCAGCTTCACCTGTTTTTTAACCACATCATAATTCACTTTTATTCAACTTTATCCTGTCTTAACAAGGCAGTGTTTAGTTTAGATAGAAATGAAAAATCACATCGGTCCATATCGCATTTACATCCTGTTATTCCTTTTTGTGTTCATTCTTGCCGAAATTATCTGGAGCTGGAAGAAAGAAAAAGGCGCTTATGATGTTAAGGAAACTTTTTCCAACATCGCTATTTTTGCAGGCTTTCAGTTTTCAAAATTCATATTTGCAGGGTATCAATTAACCATTCTGGGTTTCTTTGCAAACCTGACTCCAATTAAACTGCCGCATAATGCCTGCGTTTTCGGTTTAACATTTATCGCCGCAGATTTTATTTATTACTGGTTTCATCGCCTTTCACACCTCTGGAAACCGCTTTGGGCATTTCATTTGGTCCATCATTCGGCCATGCACATGAATTTAACGGCAGCTTATCGCCTTAACTGGTTTTCGGCAATTGTGAGTCCATTGTTTTTTATACCGGCTGCATTATTTGGTTTGCCTACCGATTTTATTGTGATTTCTTATGTGCTTAACCTTATTTACCAATTTTTTCTACACACTGAAGCCGTTGGAAAATTAGGCCTGATTGAGCTTGTAATGGATACACCATCATCGCACAGGGTTCACCATGGAAGCAACCCGATTTACATCGACAAAAACTTTGGCGGTGTTTTGATTATCTGGGATAAATTATTTGGCACTTATCAACCCGAAACAGAAAAAGTACGGTATGGCCTGACGACCGGTTTTTTAAGTTATAATCCCTTCCGCCTGATGGCACAGGGCTTTATCAACTGGTTTAAGCCAGAAAGTTCAACCCAAGGTAATCACACTTTAACTCCACATCTTTCAGTTTTATCTGAAAAGCAGAAACATGCATTAAATTAATCCATCTGTTAATAAAAAACACATTATGAAAAAGTTCATTTTAATGATCAGTATTGCATTTTCAAGTGTCTTACTTACAAACGCTCAAAGCAGAATAGTGGTAAGAACTCCTGCCAAAAGAATCATAGTACATACCCGCTGGGTGAATACTAAGCCTGTAGCAAGAATTGTTGTAGTAAAACCCGCACCAATTGTGGTGGTAAAACCTGCTTTAAGGAGGCGGGTAATTTTAGTTCATCACTAATCTTAAGCAATTTTCATATTTTTAAATCAGTAGAAATCAAATCATGAGAACCCCTAAAATCACAAGTTTCTATGTTGCTTTATTGGTCTTATCAGTTTCCGGTTTAACCTCCGCGTTTGCTCAAAATAAAGCAAATGATTTAAAGCATAAAACACCCGAAGAGCGGGCTAAATTTCAAACGGAAATGATGAGGACTAAGCTCAACCTAAATACCGAACAGCAAAGTAAAATTGAAGTAATAAACTTAAACTATGCTAAAAAGTTCGAGCCAATTATAAAAAGCAGCAATAGTAAAATAACACGCTTTAAACAAGCAATGTCTTTACAGAAGGCGAAGGATGAGGAACTGAAAAAGATATTCACTGCAGGCCAATATCAGCAATACGAAAAGTTTCAGGAGGCGTTAAAAAGCACACTAAAAGATAAAATGTAATATGAAAAATTTACTCAGACTTTGCTTTTTACTATTGGTTTTATCAGGCTGCGCTAAAGGAGGCGATTCGCCGTCAACAGAACCTATAGATGATGATTTAGACGGGCCAATTTCCCGACCTGCATCTGGATATGGAGCTGATGGCAGTTATAAGGTTGCAGAAATTAATTTTGTAAACCCAACCTATTCCGGAACCAATGTAACCATCTTTTACCCTGCAGGAATTACCGCTCCAAAAGGAACTATTTTCTATTCACACCCTTATGGCGGCGAAGACAAAAATTATGCAAAAGGTCTTTTCGACTTCATTGCAAAAAAAGGTTTTGTGGTGGTTTTTGTTCCTTATCCAACAACCGGAGTTAGTATAGATGCTAGATATAATACACTTTGGGCGGGATTTTTAAAAGCAGCAACAGATTATCCAAATCTTATCGACAAGACCCGCATCGGCTTTATGGGGCATTCTTTTGGTGGAGGCGCTTCGATTGCACTTGCCTATAAAGCTTTCACCGATTTTGGCTGGGGACAAAATGCCCGTTTTCTCTTCACCATGGCACCCTGGTACAGCTATCAGATTACCAATGAACAACTCCAAAATTTTCCGGCTAACACTAAAATGATTGCCCAGGTTTATGATGAAGATACCATTAACGACCATCGTTTAGCGATAGATATCTTTAAAAACATCAGCATTTCCGCTGCAGAAAAAGATTTTATCTACATGAAAGCAGCCACAATTGCTGGCTATACTTACCACACAGACCACACCATGCCCAATACGCGAACCGCTTTCGATGCTTTAGACTATTATGGCATTTATCGCCTGCTCGATGCCATGATGGACTATAGTTTTAATGGAAATACTGCTGCAAAAAATGTGGCGCTAGGCAATGGTTCGGCAGAACAAATAAACATGCCGAGTTATAAAAATGAATCCCTGCCACCGCTTGAAGTAAGCGATAATCCTGTGCCGAAATATGCGCAAAGCCGTTACGAATTCCAGTGTGGTAGTATTATTAATCCAAGAATTGGAAATTGTAATTAAACTTATGAAGAAGTTAATTTTTATCATCGCTATTTTATTTTGGTTCGGAAATTTGAACGCACAAGATTTCTCTAAAATCGATAGTTGGCTCCAAGACCATGCCGATGTAATGGGTGGCAGAGTGTATCTCGTTCTTTATAAAGATGGGAAAGTGGTGTACAGCGAAGGTGTAAGCCAACTGTCTCCAAAACAGAAAATGGTTGGTAAAATTTTAGCAAAAAGACAAGGAAAAACAGTCGATTTTAGTGATTATTCGGCTACAACCAGACAGCAAATTGCCAGTTGCAGCAAATGGCTTAGCGCTGCCTTGGTGATGACTTTTGTTGATGAAGGCAGGCTGAAACTTAGCGACACAGTTGGTAAATATCTTCCGGTTTTATCTAAATCAGGCAAAGGGAATATCACCATTAGCGAATGCCTATCGCACATGACTGCCATAAAATCGCCTGATTTAAAAGAGAGTTTAAGCGAAATGCGACAAACCAATAGCATGGATGAGGCCATTCAAATGATTGCTGCTTTGCCTATGGAGGGCGAACCCGGAAAGGTTTTTCGATACAGCAATACAGGATTGCAAATCGCCGGAGCAGTGATTGAAAAAATCAGTGGCAAAAGTTTCGAAACTTTGTTTGCTGAAAGAATAGCTACGCCTTTAGAGATGAAAAATACCGATTTCGGAAAAGGTAAAGTTGCATTGCCTGCAGGTGGGGCGAGCAGTACACCAAACGATTATATGAATTTTCTTACTATGGTTGTAAATAAAGGCATGTTTAATGGCAAGAGCATTCTATCAGAGAATAGCGTGAACCAAATGCAAATTAACCGTGTAACCGGTGAGGTTAACAAAGTATATACACCCACCGAGGCGGGTGATTTTGGTTATGGCTATGGAGAATGGATAATGGAAAATAGTACAGCCAATAAACCGAGTAACGCCGTTACCAGTCCGGGATTATTCGGTAGTTTTCCATGGGTTGATAACCAAAAGAAAACCGCTGGTTTCTTGATGGCCTTTTATCTTAATAATAAAGGAAGACACGAATACTATGTTGATTTGAGGAAGTTAGTTGATAAGGCCTTGAAGTAAAAGTAGTTTCAATGCGCATTGCTGACAAGGAAATGCTTGTTTTAACCATGCATTATGATCCATCTTTGCCCGGTAATTCAAGAGAAGTTACTAATACTTCTTCTTACTTCTGTACTACCCTCTGACTTTGTTTGCTACTGATTAAAAGCACATCTTTCGATGTGCTTTTTTGTTCAGATCTATCTATAACTAATTTGAACTGGAGATGAAATCAAACCATTCTTATTTATGCAATCTTTGGCACAGGGAACTATACAGACGCCAGCTCGAATATCGTTATTTCCGGCAAAATCCCAATTCGGCCTGGATACCCTAAAAAGCCATATCCAACATTGACGTAAAGCTGTTGGGCATCTTGTTTGTAGAGGCCTGCCCACTCATTATAACGGTATTGAATGGGACTCCATTGGAAATCTTCGGTCCTCACCCCCAATTGCATCCCATGGGTATGTCCGCTAAACATGGCATCGATCTGGGGATATTTTGGAATAACCTCAGCTCTCCAGTGAGAGGGATCATGGGACAGGAGTAACTTAATAGGGCAGTCATCTGTATTTTCTACCGCTAAATCTATTTGACCATACCTTGTGAATCCTCCCAGACCCCAATTTTCTACCCCTATAACAGCCAGTTGCTCATTATTTATTTTCAAGATCCGGTTTTCGTTAAGCAGCAGATCCCAGCCCATATTTCCGTGCGTTTTTTTGATGTCTGCTAGATTCCGGGCCTTTCTTAGCGAGTTTGCGGGGCCAAAATGATAATCTCCATAGTCATGGTTTCCAAGAATTGAAAAAACACCCAATGGCGCCTTTATCCTGGAGAAAAGGTCCTGATAATCCCTCATTTCATTCGCAAAATCATTGACCAGGTCACCGGTAAAAAAATGCAATCGGGTTTTTCCCTTAACAGCATTTCAATCCCTCCTTTGACCGCATTTTTATAAAAGAAACTGCCCGAGTGGATATCCGAGATCTGTGCAATTTTTAATCCTACAAATGCTTTTGGCAGATTATTTAAACATAGTTTTTGAAATTTAACCTGATAGTCGTATGCCCCTGAAACCATGCCTTTGCTTAAAGCGGCCAAGGGGACAGAGGCTGCCAATATTCCAGCTTTAGTCAAAAACGCTGACCTTGTAATGGCCGGTTTTTTTTCCAGATGTTCAGAATTCCTTTTTTTTATTTGCTGATTGAATAACCAGTTATATAGCCTTAGGCCTGTTCTTCTCAGATCGTCGATCAAAACAAACAGGATAAAAAAGACTTTAGAAACCGTGCTAAGCAAAATGACTACAGTCAGCACGGTCCTGACCCATTCCTTAAGTTCAAGGAACACATTACAGAAAACATCAAGGATAATTAATGCCGAAAAAAACCAAAATAGAGTTTTGAATTGCTTTTTATAGGTGAAACTGAACGATTTTATTGCAGAGTATATGTAAAGGTCGATTAATACGAAGACTAAACTAGCAATTAAAAAACCGGCTATTTGTCGCTGCATTGTTAACTTAAATGATTACAGCACTTAAGCTGCAGGTTATGAAATGGTAAATGTCAGATTTATACCAGGGCTAAACTGAAAATGTGTTTTTATTTTATCTCAGGCAGTTTGAATGGTTTATCAAACATTGATGAAACGATGTTTTTTATAAATTCTTCCTTACGGATCCGCTCACCATTGGTATTATAGGAAATTGAAACATCACCGTCAATATTGTGTATGACAACCGCATGAGATCCGATTGCATCACCACCATGACCATAGAATTCAGTGCCGTCAAAATCCCATCTGGCCAGGCCCCTACCCCAGGTTTCAGCTGAGGCATCAGGCATCATGATCCCCAAAGACTCCTTACTGACGATTTTATACTTAAACAGATTTTCTATGAAGATATTGAGTTCCCCTGGAGTGGAGGAAATATCGCCTACGCCTATAATATTCAAAAAGTCGATATCCTTAATTTGCTGCCAGGCGTTTTCTTTAAATTGGTAAGGCTTTAACACATTCTTGGGATGGGATTTAACTGAAGCAAAACTTTTCAGCTTTAATGGCCGTGCAATTTCGCTATTAACTAGTGTATGATAAGGCCTGCCATATTTTCTTCAACAATTTTTGCCAAAAGATAATAAGCACTATTGGAATATGCTACCTTCTCTCCGGGTTCAAAACTAACGCCCTGTTGGATGATCAGATCAAAAATCTCTTTTTCGGTTACTTTTTCAGTTACCCATATCTCACCGTTCCTGACCACATAACTCCCAAGCCCACTCGTATGCCCTAACATATTTTTAATGGTTATTTTTTTTGAATTGGGTACTTGCGGAAAAAAATCTGATAGCTTGTCATCCAGGCTTAATTTCCCTGCTTCTACCAGCTTGAAAACCAAAGCCGCAGTTACCATTTTAGTGACAGATCCCACCTGGTATTTCTTTTCGGCATGGTCAACAACACCAGTAAGGTTTTTCTGACCAAAATCCCTGCTATAAATCTCTTTACCCTCCTTAAATATTGATAAACTTCCGATCCCTAAATTATTGTTTTCGATATACTTCAGGTAAGCGTCAACCTTTGGAATATTGATGGTCTGAGAAAAAATGGATTTCGAGATAAGTAGCGATATAATAAGTAATTTGAATTTCATCGATATTTTTTTTTATTGACAATAGTTTTCGCCGCAAAAAGGAAGATTCTAAGGTACTATTTAATTCTGATCTGCTCATCATTTATACTGTTTGTTCGTTCACGGTTTGCCTCATATTAAACAAATTATACTGTCAACGTAGTCGGTTAAAGGTGAGTGATTACAAGAGTAAAAGCCTCCTTTAAGTTTTGAAGTACTTCACAACTTTCGCTAATTCCTTCAAATCAGCTAAGAAAAAGTTCGACATTTGTCCAGTAAGGGCTACTGAGAAGAAACTCATCGAAAGATGGGGTATTATCTCCGGATAAAAATGGTTATTTTTGCCCGGTGAGAAATGTTTGGATATACCTGATGGTCTTTCTTTATTCTTTTAGTAATCCCGGAACGATGGAATTACTAAAGGCGCCATATATCGCGATCCATTTCCTCGAACACCGTGCCCTGAACCATAGGATTAGCTTTGCAGACTTTATTGCCATGCACTACCTTGGGAAGGATATCAGGGATAATGATGCTGACAAGGACCTCAAACTACCTTTCAAAAAGATTATTCATGGCTCCCATCAAACGCTTTTCCAGCATACGGTTAAAGCAAATCTGCCATTGGCAGCAATAAGTGTACATCCTGTATCAGGTTTTCCATATGATGATGAACTCGCTTTTGCCTCATCGATTAAACTTTTCAGGCCACCAAAACCTGAAGCCACGCTATTCAGTTAATCGTTTATCAATTTGGTACTAAGCTCAGCTATGCACCTGGGTGTATTTCTGTTTTGTAATTTATCTTAATTTCTATGGAGCCTTTAAAAAGAAGCTCATCTGCGGAAGCTATCCGCACCACCCAGTTGGGCATTATCATCAGTATTGTGCTGATTTTTGTCAAAGGGATCTCTGGCCACCTGGGCCACTCTTATGCACTTATTGCCGATGCCACCGAGTCTGGTGCAGATGTAATCAGTTCAGGGCTGCTCTGGATTGCACTTAAATATGCACAGCGGCCACCTGATAAGGGACATCCGTACGGACATGGTAAGGCTGAACCGGTGGCAGCCATCCTTATCGGATTTTTTCTGCTTGCAGCTGCAGGCTGGATCGCTTACCATTCGGTTGAATTCATTCGCACGCCGCATGATATTCCCAAAAAATATACCCTTATTGTACTTGGAATTGTTGTTTTAACAAAAGAGTTCCTCTTTCGCCATGTCTATTCAATTGGCAAGAGATTAGGCAGCCAGGCGGTAATTGCCGATGCCTACCACCATAGGAGTGATGCGATTACTTCAATTGCTGCATTCATCGGTATTTCTTTAGCCATTTTCTTAGGAAAAGGTTATGAAGGTCTTGATGACTGGGCAGCACTGATCGCCTGCCTTTTTATCATCTATAACGCTTTTAAGATCATCCGGCCTGCCTTCGAGGAGATTATGGATAAGGCGCCTGCTGATGAACTCGTTTCGGCAATTAGTCATATTGCCTCTCTGCATGTAGAAGTGAAAAGAGTGGAGAAGTGTTTTGTAAGAAAAATGGGCCTTGACTATTATGTAGATATGCATATCGAGGTGGATGGCAATATCAATGTGTTCCACGCCCATTCGGTCGCCCATCAGGTTAAAGATGAGCTTCTGGCATCAGATCTGCACATCAAAGATGCGCTCATTCATGTTGAACCTTATGATTTATAAATTGTTATGATAGAAAAAAGATTTAATCTGGCCAGCCGTGTGATACACTGGGCCATTGCCTTTGCCATCATATTCCTGCTTTTAACTGTTTTTTTAAGGCTTGGGTGGATGAATAAGGATGCTATGGGAGAGATTTTGAGGGAAGCGCTTCAGAAAAAAGGAATTCAGCTTTCACAAGCTGATGCCGCTGCAATCGGGAAAGAAATCCGCAGGCCGATGTGGAGCTATCATGTCATTACCGGGTACGTTCTTATAGGTTTATATTTGATTCGGATGGGCATTACTTTTATTCAGGGAATTGCTTTCAAAAACCCTTTTTCAAAACAGACCTCTCCTAAAGATAAGTTCAAGTCATGGCTCTACATCATTTTTTATGTTCTTTTTGCTACCTCGCTCTTCACCGGTTTTATGATGGTAAACGGCCCGAAGGAAACAAAGGAAATTATGGAGGCCATCCACGTAAAATCACTTTATTATATGCTTTCCTTCATCGGTCTGCATATCGGTGGTGTTCTTCTTGCTGATATCGGCAGTGAGCCGGGCATAGTGTCAAAAATGATAAGAGGGGATTTTAATATTAAGAATGAGGACGTTGCTCAGGGGCCTGATCATAATGATTAAGTAAACCGCAGTCCAGGCAATTGCTGTTGCCTGGATCTTTTGCTATGCAACCTTTTGTTTAAAAAACATCGTTAGCTATGAACCGATTTTTATTTTGTTTTGAATGGTTTTTCCATATATTTCTATGGCGCAAAGTAAAAAACTCATCGAAAGATGGGCTTTTTTTTGGTTGATAGGATGAAGTTTTGCGCACGCGTGCGCTAGCTAGGGGATTCTTTATCTAAAGAATTAATCTTGGTTGTAATTTATTATCTTATACTTTTAGACTGAATTAGGAAAGTTTTCAACTATAAATGAAATAATAATTCATTATCTAACTAGATTGTATCAGCTCTAAGATTCGTACCATCCTGAAAGCTGCATATAACATCTTTCTTCAGTATCATCATCTTGCTTCCACCATTTAGCAAGACTTAGCCTAACCAATGTATTTGCAGGTATTATTAATTTAGGTTCTGGAATGCCTTTATACTTAATTTGACGATGAACAAAAGCATTAGTTTCATACAAGTAATAATCTCCCTGTAAAGTCAACGGCTTATCGCTTAACCAGAAACCAACGCTGTGATCGATATCACTATTTTCATTAGATATATAGCCTTTTCCCCAAGATGTCCACTCCAGTTTTCCATAGAAGGTATTCTCAATGCTACCACGCCATATAGGCACACTTAAATTTTTAATGTATTCCGCGAGATTATTGATCTTCTGAACAATAATCTGAGTCTGAACCATTACATCTTCATTGTGTGGTTTGCGAATTGATCTGCTAACCATGTAAGTAATATCCCAAATATCTCCAACGTTTAGTGGAGTATCGGCATCTTGATAGTAGCCATTAGCATTTAAAAGTCTTAAATATTTATTTGAGCCGAGCTCCATTGCGCCTACACAAACATGTGAACCATATTTTGTTTTTGAGAGAATTAATACCTGCATTTTGAGAGGTTTTTAGGTTATCTAGAGATGGATTATATTGTATTTATACGTAGCGAAAAGTTTATTGGTTACCAAGGAGCGATGGCAGGCTTCAGGATGTTCTTCGACACAGAAAAGAACTATATTTTTCGCCCCAGCATTGTCCAATACCTCAAAAAAATAATCGAAATTAAACTGATTAAGTACCTTATTTTTATATTCAATAACGAATACTTTACCTAGCTCTTGCCTATCTCTTTTTAGTTCTCGTTTCTGACTGTCAACAGCTTTTTGCAATTCCCTTATTTCACTCGTAGGTGCAAGTTCGGGAACATAGCCATATTTGATATTAAGGGACAATAATTTTTCTTGTAATCTATTACTGTTGACGAAAGCATATTTGCTCCCTCGAACACCTCTGCGTTGTCTGATGTCGCAAAAGGTATCTATTTTATTATCTAATAGCTTTTTAAAAAATACTTTTTCGTCTGAGTTATATACTCCAATAGTAAAAAAATTCATATTACAAATAAGCTTTTCTTGATCTAGTATTAGCTGAACTCCCAAATAGGTCAGTATCCGAAAAGCCCTTGTTAAGTTCCCTAATTACTATCGCTTGGTCTTTTACTTTGCCTTTCTCATCGATATGCTGAAGGTTTATATGTTGGCTTTCCAATACCCTTCCAATGAGCTTACTTCTGTGACATTCACAAGGTTTACTTTCGCTACACATGATGATTGCCTTGACGCCTTTTTCATAGGCTAATTTCAATCTATCGATGCCTTTAAGGAAAAACTCTTTTTCTTTAACTTTGTCATAATTAACTTTTCCTTCTTCATCATAGCAAGTAGGATCCTTAGGTCTCCCACCAATTGAATCACCCATAAAAACGTATCTAATTCCATTATTTTCAAGTATAGTTTTTAACTCCAATTGATTGTACTGTGGATTAAACTTAGAATAAGGCTTAGACCTTACATCAATTAAAAAATCGATACTGAACTGTTTCAAGGTCGAGAGAAAATCTTCAGTCTTTCTACTTCCATGTCCAATTGTATATAGTGACTTTGTTTTCATACCCAAATATAAATAATTATGAAGATAAACAATATAGATGCTTTAAAATGATAATTCACCTGACACCACTTTATCTTCATAATCATAAAGTGTAAAACTAAGCGGTGCTTTTGTTGGGTTATTAGCAAAGTTATCTTTAATTAAATCGAAGTATTTATCAGCCTTTTTATAAGCTATACTGTCACTTTCTCCAACAATTGTTTCATCGTTCGAAAATCCATGTGGGATACCCTCTTCATTTGTAGACATATAAAGAATACGCATCTTATACTCTGTCTTATTAGGAGAACAGCCAAAAAAAAATAGAAAAACAGAAGCTAGAAGAAGAAAGTTTAGATGTTTATTCATTTTAATTTGTTTATTATGTCTACGCTTGCCGTGCTTTAGCAAGTACGCTAACTCTATTTAATTTATTGAAACTGAACTATTAGAAAATTATTTTATTATTCATCTTGTATACTTATTTTCGCACAATTACAATAAGCTAAAAAGAATGTAGGTTTACATTAATGCCTTCTTGGGGCTGATCTAGTATGTGGACTAACATAAGTACCATCTTTGCGTGTATAACCTTTTACATGCACAGAACCTCCTGATGAACCAGTTGATTCAGTTGTAGTTCTTATTGTTGCCGATGGCGTATAACTTGAGTATGGATTTAACAACCTACCGTACTTATAATGTGATGTTAGTACACCATTATAAGTGTAACCAAAATCCGTTGTAAATACTAAGTCATTCAGCTGCTTTTCAGTTAACTTTTAAGTGGTTTCCAGGCACCATGCGTGAACTATAACCGTTAGTTAAACCATATCGTGCTGGTGTTTTCCATGACAGCATGCATAATGCTACTAAGAAAGAGAGTGTTAATCTGTTCATCAGGCGTTATAAGTATATTGTTTAATAAATTTCTCTGATCATACCAAAATGTTAGGCTAAAGTGTAGTTCTTACATTAACCTTAATTTTTAATAAATTGAGATAGTCTTTATTTATTCAAAAGTAAATACAAAATATAATTCGAAAATACGGTAAACCGTAATCCATCGCTAGCGCACGCATGTCGTGTGTGAGTTTTTTGGATTCAACAAATCTATATCCCCATCTCCGGCGCCCCAATCCCCTCATACTCCTCCACAATTTCTGATCTAGCACTCCTGATTATTCTTTTATCATCCAAATGGATAAAATAGAGCCTATTTTCATAAAGTTTGAATTTTAATGTAAGAAATTAAAGTTATGGTCTACTAAAGAAGAAAAGACCCGGTTATGAAAAAAGCAATTTTGATTTTTACCTTTATTTTAGTCTCGGCCATTTCTACACATGCGAACCGCTTGAACGAACCATTTACAATACAGGTAAGTGGCAAAGGGCAAGCCATGATATTTATACCTGGTGCAACCTGCAGTGGTGAGGAATGGGAAAGTACAGTAGCGCATTACAATAAAAAATTTGAGTGTCATGTTTTCACGCTCGCAGGATATGCAGGTGTTCCACCGTTAAGTGGTGGCCCATATCTAAGCACTTTTAAATCGGCATTAATAAATTATATCAGAGCCCATAAACTCAAAAACGTCATTCTCGTTGGACATTCCATTGGTGGCTTTCTTGCACTCAATATTGCAGCCGAAATGAAAGATGCATTAAGCATGGTTATCGTGATTGATGCGATGCCTTTTTATGCTGCTGCTATGAACCCCAATGCCCAAAGTGGTTTTAACGAGACACAGGCAAAAACATTGCTGACGCAATACAATAAGATGAACGATGCACAGCTCAAAGCCTACCAGTTGAATGTTGCAAAAAGCCTGTGTGCAGATTCAACCAGATGGGATGCGATCGCGACATGGGGCGCAAACTCAGACCGTAAAACAATGGCTTATACTTTTACCGAAATGATGAGCGAGGACATTCAGGACAAAATTGCATCGATACATGTGCCGGTATTGGTACTTGCTGCTTTTAAAGAATCTCCTCAGTTTATTGGCTTTACGCGTGAATATGTTAGCAGAACCTTTCAAAAGCAGTATGCTAAATGCAAAACCTGTACAATAAGGGTAAGCAACAATGCCAGGCATTTTATCATGTTTGATGAGCCAAACTGGATGTTAGCCGAAATGGATACTTTTATAACCAAATTATAAATAAAACTGTGCCAGAGAACAATCGCGATCAGCAGGGATACTTTAATGAGCTGGTTAAGGCCAATCATGCAAGCATTTACCGGATTTGCAGAGCCTATCTTTACGATATTTCTTATGCAGACGATCTGTATCAGGAAATCCTTTTTCAGATCTGGAAGAGCATTCAGAATTTCAAAGGGAAATCAAAAGTGAGCACCTGGATATACCGGATTGCAGTAAATACTGCCATTGGTTTCAATTCCAAAAACAAGCGCCATGATTATCTGCCCATTCCTGATGCATTCCAAATTCCTGATATTGAACAAATCCCCGAAAAGATGGAACAGGAAGCAAAGCTGGAAAAACTCAGGTTCTGTATAAGTCAGCTTGCTGCTCAGGACCGCATTATCATTTCACTTGTACTCGAACAGAAAAGCTATAAAGAAATCGCCGAGATTACCGGTGCAAGTTTAACCAATACCGGCGTACGGATAAACCGCATTAAAGAACGTTTACTTAACCTCATGGAGAATAAAAAATGACAAATTTTCAGGAGCTTCAAAACAGCTGGCTTTCGCAGCCGGTTGAAAACAATACCATAGACCATGCCGCTCATGTTGTACAGGATAAATGGGAAAAACATCAGCGCAAACTGCGCAGATCTAATATCTGCATGAGTATTGGCTTCATCATTGCAAGTTCGGTAATTACCTGGGTATATTTTACTTACCACAACGAATACAACTGGCCTTTTGATATGAGCATTGCTTCGGCCTTTACCCTAATGGTTGTCTTTGCTGTCTTAAGCTGGAAAAGTTATGACTTCAAAAAAGATCAGCGCGATATTTCGGGTATTGAATACCTGGACAATCAGATTGGAAAACTCAAATGGCAGAAGAAAATGCTGACAAGATATGTATGGGTGTATTCGGTTTTGCTATATCTGGCGCTGGTTGGATATATTGTCGAAATCACAAAAAGAGGAAGTTTACTTTTTACCCTGACAGCCCTGGCCATTACTACCGCTTATATTGCAGCAGTCTCTTTATGGAACAGATTTTATAAACAAAAAAAACAGCTAAAAATGATCGATGACCTTCTTAAAGATTTTGAGCAGATGCGAAGCGGAATGGAATAAAAATCTATACGTATCCGATATTATTCATTGAATAATAGAAGTCTTGTTACAGAAATGCATATTGAATGTATTGGAAAATTAATCGCTTTGAACGGACTCGCCTTAACATGAGGAACGTTGCTTTGCTTAAAACATAGCATCATTTAAAAGGGAAATTTGATAAATTTTAACTATCAGATTTAATGATCTGTGTATTGTTAGTAGTGGATTTATAAGCACCTAAATTTTGTTTTAACACTGAGGTTATTAAATACTAAAATTTTATTTTTAGCACAAAACCACCACTACCAATACACAGCGTTATATCAAGGTTTACTATTCGATTGGAATGCAGAAATCAACAATTGCCTTTCTTTCCGGATGTTCATTAAAGTTGTTATGATAAACCTCAAATGGCTTTTTATCAGCTTTTTTATATCCATTTTCGTTCATCCATAAAAATAATCCCGTCCAGGATTTTTCGAATTCATTCAGACCAATTTCAAAACTGCCTACAATAAATTTTCCTTTTTGAATTGAAGTTAGCCCAATTTCGCCATTTACTTCAACTGGTTTATTTAGTAAGATTGCAGCACTCCTTCTTACTTTGCTGGCTTCTGTAACTTTAAAACTGTCGTGGTAAATTGTGACCATTTTAGTTTGCTCATTAATCAAACCTTGAGGTGTAGCCCATTTCATTAATGTTTGATAAGCAGATTCAAGGTTTTGTGTGCCAATACTTGATACATAAGCCAAATCCATTTTGGGCATTTCTTTAATTTCAATTTTTGCATTCATTTTTATCCATTTTTTAAGGTTATCAATGATGCAAATGTATTTTTCAGAATCGGGGTACTCTTGTCCGTTCTTGCTTTCAAGTTGACAAATCTTGCTATGTCTATTCGGATTTTGCAGTTTAAATTCTTTTGGACTTATTCCGAAATACTTTTTAAAAGCTCTTGAATATGAAGAATTGTCACTGAAACCGTATCGATGTGCTATTTCAGATGTTGTTATATTTTTATGCAACAGGGCTAAAGATGATTTTTCAATTTTCTGTCTATTTACATATTCGTTTAATGTTTCACCTGTAATAAATTTGAAAATCCTATGAAAGTGGAAAGGTGAGAAAAAAGCAATCTCTGCAATTGTATTTAATGACAAATCAGCATCCAGGTTTTCATCAATAAATTCAAATACCCGGTTAATTCGATTTTGATAATCGGCCTGTATTTCTTTATTTGTGATGGTCATTTTTTTAAATGCTGTTCAGCTGGCTTATGTATAAAACTATCAGACATCTAAATTCAAATTGGAGAGGACACGTATTTAAACTTAGCGATTTTCTATATATCAAATCTAAAAAAATCCTACAACATTAAAATAGTGGCTTAATTATACCATATGCAAATGGCTTTAAAATTGTATAAAGTGTGCATTTATTGTACCCAGTAAAACTATCAAAAAAACGGTCGTTTTTAGAGAAAATGTTATTGAACCTAAATAACTGCATTATAACAAGTTGTAAATGAATATAAAATGATTTAATACATTCCTATCAACAGTTGGCCAGCCCAGCGCACATTCATTGTCAGAAGGTCAAACCCGCCTATTTCAGCATTATCAGCACATCTGGCTTCCATCAAGAATCAATGCTTGACTACTCATTTGGAATTACCATCATCGAGTTCCAATCTAAACAATTCGGATGTAAAAAAACCATCTTCGTTGAATAGATACCGTGCCTTCAGAAGCTTAAAAACGTTTAAAATAAGCTTTGTGACCACTTTAAAAAGAAATCTTGTGAGCAATATAGACCGTAAAAGAATGCTAATGGATGAGTAGTGGACACATTGAATTCCCCATATTAATTCAGAAATTATTTAGCTTACAGTAAAGCATTTATCACATGACTGCGCCTGTTATATAATCCCCCGGTCTTTAAAATGGCAGATTAATTGGGCTAGAGTAGAAACATCAAAGACTGTTTTTAGACGGCTGAGCGACTTTTCGACGCTGCTTAAACTATATGGCATGATATTATGTTCCCTTAAATAATCCGCTACCCACTTCTGAGACCGGCCTTCTGCAATCAAGTTAATGATGATCATCTCGGTCGAGGTCAGCTCGTAGATAATTCCATCACCCTTTGTCCGCTGCAGATTTTGGGGGTAAAACCGCTTGCCCTGATAAATAGCGTTGATTGCAGACCTGAAATGAACTTTCGCGCCACGGCCTTTAGTTACATAACCGTTGATGCCTAAACCTGAGAAAAGTGAGTCCGCGGTAGTTTTAAGGTCATTAACTGAAAACACAAGGACTTTTATATCCGGTTGTATACCTTTCACAGCCCTAATCAGTTCAGATCCTGATGGAATCTCCTGCTTTCGGAAGTCTTCTTTAAAAGAAAGATCAGTAATCAATAATTCATAAGGATTTCCATCCCGAACTGCTTTCTTAACCCGGCTGAACGCATCATCACAATAAGACACGTAGTCACGTTTCTCCAGCACAATACCCAACGCTTCAAGCGCCGCACCCAAGGAATCATTCATAAAATCCTCATCTTCGGCTATGAGCACTTTTTTAAACATCGATTATAAAATTTTAGTCTGCTTTGAACAACTTATTCAAAGATAAGCGTCGCACAAACCCCAGCGTTACGGTTTTCCGTAATATATGCCAGTTTTTTAGCTATTAGTGCCATCCTAACGGCGTCAATTCCACTTTAGGATGGCCTAACCTAACAAACAGATTTGTTAATATCCTTATATTATGCCTGCTTAATTTTTCGAAGCATACAATGCCGAATTTTTATCAAACAAGTTTTTACAGCTGGCAGAACAAAAGTGATAGTCTTTTCCTTTATAGGCAGAGAAGTATTTTGAACGCCCCTTTGGTACCGTCATCCCACAAACTACATCTTTTTCATCGGTATTGGTGGTTTTAGAAATACCGTCATGAGCAGTAGTATCAACCATATGGTCGTGCTTCATCTTGTTCATATCCATCCCCTGGTTTACACCAATCACTTTTCCATCTGCCGGTTTCCATTTGTCATACTCCATAATTGAGGTAACAAACAAAGCCTCCTTTAGTCCTTTCATTTTTTCTACTACATGCAAAGCACCGTCAATACCGGCCGATACACCCGCAGTAGTGAGGATTTTGCCATCCTCAACAAACCTTACATCACTGATAAATCTGGCCCTGGGCGTTATTTTTTGCAGGGTATCTATAGCGCCAGAATGGGTGGTTGCAGTCTTACCATCCAGTAACCCGGCTTTTGATAGGATTGCAGCACCAGTACAAACCGACATCGTTAGTTTGGTATGTGCATTTACTTTAGTGATCCAATCCATTACCTCTTTATTTCCGGTTACAAGCCTAATATCACCCAGTTGTCCCCCAGGCAGAACAAGTATATCTGGCAGGGGAGCATTGGAAATTGTAAAATCAGGATTCATGCTTAATGTATTGTTCTTGGTGCTGATCTTACCTGAATTGACGGATATCGTGTAAACCCGGAAGTACTTGCTGTTGCTAAATACTTCAGCAGGGCCGGAAAAATCCAAAAGCTCTACGCCTGGATACACCAGTATACCTACCTTTATGCGCTCATCCCCTATGGGCGTTTTATGGTCCTTTTTTTCTTCAGCCTGTTTACATCCAAAACCGAGTATACCAGAGCATATCACTAAACCAGTGGCTATTATATTTTTAAAATTTTTCATGTTCATAGTATTACATGGGGTCAATTTACTGTTTGACTGAACCCTGTTTTTTTTTCCAGTTGCGGTCAAACTTCATCCCATATGGCGCTACAGGCCACTTTTCCTGCTCGTGGGGCGTGTACTGTATGGCACGGCTCAACATCGCAGCAATTGAATCGCCGCTGTATTTTTTGATCAAATGAAGCGCACCATCCATTCCAGAAGTAACGCCCGAACAGGTAATCACTTTTCCTTCATCTACATACCTCACATCTTTAACCAGGGTTAAAGCCGGATATTGGGTCTGAAAATCATCTGCTATAAAATAATGGGTGGTTGCTTTATGATTATCTAATATACCCGCTTTACCGAGCAGGTAAGATGCGGTACAAACGGACATCATCACTTCCACCCGACTTTGATATTTTTTAAGCATGCCAATCACTTTAGGATCAAGACACATCGTATCCATCAGGCCGAAACTGCCACCGGGAATAACCAGGATATCCGGTTTAGGCATTTCACTTTCCAGATAGTCTGCAGTGAGTTTCAATCCATTTCCCTGCGTGCTGATTTGTTCTCGCTGCAAGGCAAACGTGTACACCTTATACTGCCCCTTAGTTAGCCCGGCGGCCTTCAAAAAAACATCAGCAGGACCGTTCAGATCGCCCAGGCCAACACCCGGATAGATGTATAAGGCTACATTTAATTTTTTAACGGGGCTGGTTTCCTGCTGGGCAAAGGCTAATAAACAGCATAAAAGAAAAGGTAATAAAAGTAATTTTTTCATGATTGATAGATTAAAATTTAACAGTTAAGCTGGCTACGAATCTGCGTAAGCCACCTGGGGTAATGGTTCCGAAACCACCATTATAAAATTTTGTATTTATAATATTTTCTGCATTCAAACCAAAACGATATCTTGCCTTGCTGTAGAATACAGCCGCATTGAGCAGCGTGTAACCGTTCAGATAAAACTGGCCAGCGGTGGTATTGTTGATGATGTAATTCCTGCTGTAGAAATTTCCACCAAAACCTAGTCCTAATCCTTTTAGGGCTGAATAAGGTAAAGTATAACTGGCATAGAAGTTTCCTGTTCTGGACGGGCCGGAGTTAACAGGACGCAAACCCGTTACTGTTGCATCAGCAGAAGTAAGCTGGCTATCATTATAGGCAAACCCTGCATTTAAAAGTAATCCTTTAACTGGCCGTGAGAACAAGTCGACCTCCACACCTTTACTATATTGAGTACCTTCCTGTATGGTAAAAGTAGGTCTGTCTACTTCGGTTCTCAGGGTATTTTTTACGCTGATGTCATAATAACTTAGGGTAGCGGTCAAAAAATCGCCAGCCAGTTCAGCTTTAATCCCGCCCTCCAGCTGGTTAGCAAATTGGGGTTTAAAGGTTGATACTGTTCCGTCTGGTTGCGTTACAGGAGCAACATTCTGAAAACCATTGGTATAATTGCCAAAAACAGATACGCGGTCTTTAATCAGCTGATAAACCAAACCCATTTTCGGAGCAAAGGCAGTCTGGTTATAGTTACCGCTAGTCACATTAGTGGTTACATTGGTGGTACCTTCATTCATAAAACGGTCTACCCGTAAACTTAGCATTGCGGAAAGCCTGCCGGTAAGATTCAGCACATCGGAAACATAAGCAGCGTATGTATTCAATTGAGACCGGGAATAGGTTGGGGCTAAACCAGCCAGTTTATTATTGATAGACTCCGGACTAATCAAGCCATAATTTGGCATCGCACCTTTAACATTCAGGGTATCAAATGATTTTCGGCCACCTCTCCCATTGAGTGCATTAGAAGAAAAATCAGACGCGTTCTGATAAAATTCAACCCCAATCACAACACGGTTGCGAAGACCCGCTATGTTAAAGTCTCCATTAAAGTTTTGCTGTACCTGCGTAATGGTAGAGAGACTTGTTGGGTACTGCGATACATTTCTTACCAGCGCGCTATCCCCTTTTAACAAAGTAAAAGTTAAATAATTACCTGTGTTTTCTGCGCGCGTATGAATCAGGTTAGTTTGAGACGACCATTGATCTGACAATTTATAGTTGACTTGCCCGTAGATGCTCTGGGCAGGATTTTTAAGTGTTACCGTATTATTGGAATAGGATCTTTTATAATCCAGTGGCAGCGCCGACGGATTGTTTGCGCCTAAGCGGTTAATACCTGGTCCGGCCGGAGTGATCTGCGGCTGCGAAGTACCCTCTCTTTCATAGATTTCTACATCTAAAGAGAAGCTTAATTTATCACTCGCCTGATAAAATAAACTGGGTGCAATAAAAGTACTGCGGATAAAACCTGCATCCTGGAAACTGCCTTCGTAATGTCTTGCAGCATTGATTCGGAATAACACCTTTTTATCTTTAGTCAGTGGCGTATTGATGTCAGCTGTAAAGCGATCCAGATCATAACTTCCGCTCTGGTAGCTAATTTCAATCTTAGCGGTATCCAGTGGCTTTTTTGTAATGCGGTTTAAAACACCTCCAAAGGAAACCAATGAGCTGCCAAACAGGGTTCCTGACGGGCCCTTGATGGCTTCGAGCTGTTCAATGTTGGCCATATCCAAATCAGCTGTTACATAACCTGATACGCCGTTGCGAATGTAGTTACGTGTATTAAAGCCCCTACTGGTATAATATGCAGAAACCGAAGACCAGCCTTTGGCAATTCCGGGGATATTTTTTATGATTCCGTTTAAATCTGTCGCTCCCTGTTCAGTAATCAGCTGATGGGTAACGGTGTTGATGACCTGTGGATTTTCTATATTTTTTAAATCCATTCTTGCCGCATAAGCACTTGCCTGATCGCGATGACGGTTTTTACGCACAGCGACAACTACTTCATTTAATTGCCCGGATGCAGGGTCAAGTTGAAGATTCAGGAAGAGATTTTTTCCGGCAACGATAACAATGTTTTGCTTCTTAGCATTATACCCCACGCCTGAGGCCACTAGTGTATAGTTGCCGGGTATAACATTGCGTAAAATAAAATCACCATTTTCAATGGTTTGTGTGGCATAGTTTGTATCCTCTAACCTGATGGTAATACCAGTCATCGGTTCAGCATTTTTTGAACTGATATTACCCCTAATGGTTTGGGCGGTAATACGGGTACAAAAAAATGACAATATAAAAAGAAAAATATACTTCATAATAATAAAATCAGCGACTGCAGAAACAAGGCCATGGTGTGGCCCAAAAAGCAGCGTTGCTTAAAAGAAACAGTAATTAAACTGAAAGCGGGAACTTACAAAAAGCTTAAAAGATAAGACAAGTCAGCACATACTTATCCCATGCACCTGTAAGGCTATGGTATAAGAAAATATTAAACTTGTTGCAGCGCTATTTTCGGAGGTTGAAAGATAGATATGGAACGCCCGATGGTTTGCGGTACCGGCAATTTAGGATAAACAGTTGCAAAGGTCGGTCGTTGAAATTTTAAATAAAAAACAGACGCAGGCAAGCCTTGCTGGTACCTGCTTTTCATATCTTCGCGTTCCTGTTTTTTCTCTTTTTCGGCAGCCTGCTTTAGTTTTTTCATCAGGTAACATTTACCATTACAATGTAACGACGGGTGGCTTTTGTTTACACAAAGGTTTTCAGCAATATATTTACTATTAATTTCAAATCCTGCATACACAAAAAAACGTGAAAAGCCGGAGCCAAGAAGGGCAATTAATAAACATATTGCGATTAGCCTTTTTAACATTTGCCTGCAAAGATGGGATTATTATGGCTTCTATAGGAGGAAAATATAATGAAAATGAAGTGTTTAACAGTTTTCATCGTTCAGTATACATATCATTTGAACTGGCTTTCGGTGACAAGTTTAATACCCAAAAATCTGCTCCAGACTCAATTTAGTCACCTTGCCAAATTTTTGCATATCCTCCGTTTTTATATCTTTTTCAGAAGCCACTATGCAATAATAATAAGGCTTGTTTGCAACGTTTTGCTTATGGAATTGCTTAACATCTGAAAAGCTTAAAGCTTTCAACCCTGCATATTGGTCGATCCTGGAATCGTGGTCGATATCCAATTGCTGATCCCTGAAGTATGCCCTGATGATTTCCTCTTTATTAATCCGCTCAGTCTCTATTTCATTTATTGCATTGGCTTTCGCAACTTCAAACGTGTGATCTTCTTTTGGTAAATTGTTCAACAATTCGTTCATGCTATTGATGGCATAACCCATTTTATCGGCCTGACAGGTGAGGTATGCAAACATGGTATACGCTTTAGCTTTTTTCTTGGGCGATGAATATAAGGCACCGGTAGAATAAGCCAATGCTTTTGAACCCCTGATGGTTTGGAAAACGACCGAACTCATACCCTGACCAAAATAACTGTTGAACAAATTAATCTTTGCAGATTGAGTGGGATCGAAAGGCCCGCCATTATTGTGTACCCAGCAGACGTCGGCCTGTACCATATTGTATGGTACAAAATAAACCTGGGCCTCGTTCATTGTGGTGTAATTGATTTTTTTAACTGCTGGATCTGCTGCAAATGTATCGGGCAAGGGATGAAACTTTCCAATATCAGCCTTAAAACCGGCTAATGTTTTTGGTCCGTAATAGGTAATGGTATGCTTGTATTTACTAAAGTTATGGATAATTGACAGCAGGTCTGCTGATGAAATATTTTGAATCTCTTTATTGCTCAGCTTATCGTTAAAAGGATTATTTGCGCCATACTGTGCATAAATGCTGATACCCCTAAAAATTTCTTCCTTGCTTAATTTGTTATTTTCCCGCTCTTTGATAATCCCGTTTTTAAGTTCGGCCAAAGCCTGTTCATTGGCTTTACAGTTTGCAAAAATGTATTCGACAAGTTTTACGGCTTTATCAAAATTCTCCTGTAAACCCGTGATGGAAATGGTGGCACTTTCGTTTTCTACAGAAAAGTTATAATCGCAGGCTATCGTATAAAACTGCCACTTAATCTCCTCTACTGTATATTTATCGGTACTTAACAAATTCAGGTATTGCGCAGCATAAGGCAATAACTTTAAGTTCCAGCTGCCAATATCAAATTTGTAAGATAAGCTAAACAGGCTATTCTCTACATTTTGAACGGTCACCACATCGGCAATTCCTACTTTATCCAAATTCAAATCCTTTTTATAATCTAAAAACTTAGGGGCGATCGGTTTCAGGGGCATTGCGTAAACCGTCGTCGCAAATGCCGATATTGCGGAGGGATTGGTATTAATTGGTGTAATGATTGGTTTTTCAACTTTAACCGTTTCTTTATCTTCGCCCTGGTGTTTATAGGCGACCACATAATTGTTTTTGAAGAATTTGTTGGCAAATTCTACGATTTCCTTTTTGGTAATTCGGGCCATCGCCTCCGGCATATTTAAGGTCTTGTCCCAGTTTACACCACGGTTTAGAACGAACTCTGTCACAATTGCATTTACACGCATCCCGTTATCACCAAATTCATAAAGTGAATTCAGCTTGTTATTGGCAACAATTGCTTTGATCAGACTTTCATCGAAATCGCCTTGTTTTAAAAGGGTTATTTGCTCCAGCAATAGCTTTTGAGTTTCTTCCAGGCGCTGTCCCTGTTTAGGCATGGCATACAAACTGAACAGGCCATAATCTTTCATCTGATAATAATTTGCACCTGAGCTTTGCACCTTTTGCTGCTGGTTCAAATTTACGTCCATCAGACCAGCTTTGTCATTTGACATAATACTGGAAATGAGTTTGAGAAGCATACTTTCCCTGGTATTTTGAGCATAGCCTCTATATGAAATCTTAACACTTTCCTTATTCGGACCATAAACATCAATCTGCTGAACTTTAGTCAATGGCTTTTCGGGCGCAGGATGGTATAGCTGCAATGGCTTTGCCTTCATATAGGCGAAAGAGCGGTCAACTTTCCTGATCATTTCGTCCGGATTAAAATCACCGGCAAAAGCAAGCACCATGTTATTAGGCACATAATACTTGTTATAATATTCCCTGATGGCAACCAATGATGGATTTTTCAAATGCGCTATGGTACCGATTACGGTCTGCTGTCCATAGTTATGGGTGGGAAACAACGCGGCTAAAACTTTTTCATCCGTCTTTTCATTATCATTGTCCAAAAGACTGTTTTTTTCTTCATAAACGGCTTCAAGCTCTGTGTGAAAAAGACGAAATACCGGGTGTCTGAAACGCTCGGCCTGTAATGCCAGGAACTGGTCTACCGCATTGGAGGGAAAGTCTTCATTATAATCTGTTCCTTCATAGAGCGTATGGGCATTGGTGGTTTTGCCTCCGATTGATTTCATCATACGATCGTATTCATTGGCAATTGCAAAATTCGAAGCTTCGCCGGAGACTTTATCAATTTCTGCGTAAATTTCCTTCCGTTTTACCGGATCTACCGTTCTCCCGTATTGTCCGTATAAGGCCTCAATTTTATCCAGGAGCGGTTTTTCTTTGGCATAATTAAGGGTACCGAATTTATCGGTACCCTTAAAAAGTAAATGCTCAAGATAATGTGCTAACCCGGTAGCCGTTTTCGGGTCGGTATTGCTACCGGCTCGCACCGCCAACCGGAATTCGATAACCGGATGCTCTGTATTTTGCGACAAAACTACGGTGAGCCCGTTTTTCAGGATGTAAAAGCGGGATTTCGTGGGATCATTGCTTACATATTTGTACGTATAACCATCTGAAACCGCAGTTTTCCATTGATGACCGGACTGCGCCATTAAGTTCGCCTGCGCAAGAAACAGCGTTACGAACATCACTAATCGATATTTCATCAGCATCAATATTCTATTATTTAAAAATTTTATTCAGTTCCATTTGTAGTTCTTCACCCCTAAGGTTCTTGGCCACAATTTTTCCATCGGGGTCTAAAAGAAGATTTTGAGGAACAGATGTGATTCCATATAACCTTGCTACTGCATTTTTCCAGCCTTTTAAATCACTTAACTGAATCCAGGGCAAGCCATCTGTTTCAATCGCTTTTAACCAGGGTTCTTTTTTATCATCCAGGGAAACGGAGATAATCTCAAAATTCCTGTCTTTAAATTTATTGTAGGCCTTTAATACTGTTGGATTTTCTTCCCGGCAAGGGGCGCACCAGCTTGCCCAAAAATCGACCAGAACATATTTTCCCTTTAAAGATGATAATGATACTGGCTTTCCATTGGTATCATTCTGGGTAAAATCCAGGGCTTGCTGACCAATGCCAGTTTTTTCGGCCATTGCCAATTTAACCTGCAAATTCTTACCCATGGCCGTGTTTTTCATCCTCGGGCTCAAGCGCTTCAAATCACGTTTCAGTTTTTCCAGTTCAACCGCACCATCATTTCTTTCATTAATCAAGTCAAGGCTCACATAAGAGTCGGGATGCTGCTGAATAAAAGCATTTTGTATCTTACCAATTTCGCTATACAAGAGCTGTAGTTGCGGCGCAAATTCATTTGGAGCATCTTTATTTGTACTATCCTCCTTTTTGTTTCTGAAACTACGCATAACTTGCTCATTCAATACCATCTGTTTTGCTTCCAGGGATTTTAACCGTGATTTTAAAATCAGGTAATCAGACTGTGCAGGTCCGCCTTTAATTGTGGCGTTACCTATTTGCGTACCTACAATGCTGATGTTCGTATTTTCTAAAAAGAAGGTCTGATAATTTCTGGAAGAGAAGTCATCCTCGTTCTCCATTCCATTAGTTTTTTCGGTCGGTTTTAAATTGAGGTATGCCTTAACAACAGCATTCACTTTGCCCTTAAAGAAGAAAGAACCGTTTTTGACAATAGCAGAATCGCTCACTTCTTTATTAGCGGTGCGGTATTCGAGCATTACTTTCTGACCATCATACTTAGCTGGAATTTTTCCTTTAATGGAAAAGCCGGTCTGCGCATTTACAGAAAAGGCTACCAGGCCAATTACGGCAGTAACTAGTATTTTTAACATGTTTTTTGAATTATTTAGGAAAAAATAGGTTTTACATTTAAGGGTTGTTTTCCATACCCGGGTTTTCATTGATTACTTTTTGAGGAAAACGCAATGCAAAACGATTTGGCTTTAAGTTAAAGGTCTTTGTGATTGCTCCTGTTGCCGAATATAAGGTATGTGTATAGGCATTTGAACTAAAGAGTGGATCGACAGAAAGCCTTCTCATGTCAAACCATCGGTAACCCATAGCTGAAAATTCTCGTATGCGTTCATCAAGGACATATTTCAACAACGACAACTGCTGACCAGCAACGGAAGTAGGTACCTCATAACTGTCTGATGGCAATCTTTTGATACGCAGGTTTTCCAAATCCGTTTTCGCGCCAGATAAATCGTTGGTACGTGCCTCACATTCTGCACGCAATAGATACAGATCCGGAACAACTACCCCAAATTGAATGGTACCGGGGCTGGTCCTTCTCAGAAAGCCCTGAGGGTATTCAGGACCGAAGGCTGCCATTGTTGAATAAAAATTAAGCCTTAAATCTGAAGAATTATATAGATCAACGGTTTTTTTATCGAGCACAAGTGCATTTCCAAAAGGGCCGTCATTATAACATTGTTTTCCATATACATTTTCCTGGTTTCCATCCAGGAGTGGGTACGGAACCCCAAAATCATCAATCGGTGTAAATTGTCCGCCCGGTGCAAAGGTTTGGTTATAGTCGTAAAGCCCTACCGGGATGGCTGAAGTCGCCAAACCTTGTATCGATGCATTCAAATGGGGTAAAGCATCACTATATCTACCCATAAAAACATAGACTTTTCCTAAAATTCCTTCTGCGGCAGGTTTTGACATGCGGACGCGGGAGCTTACTTTCTGAGGCAAGTTTGGAATGGCGGTAACCAGGTCGTTTATAATAAAATCATAAACTTCTTTTACGGTTGCCCTTGTAAACCTGGTTTGTGTGACATCAGGTGCTGTCACAATCGGGAAACCCGGGTCGGTGGCAGAAGTGGTCGCATTGTATGGTTTGCCAAAATAATTTATCAATAGAAAATAGGTCCATGCCCTACCCGCCATGGCTTCGGCTTTGATAGCCGACTTTTGCTGTTCGGTACCATCGGTGGCATTGGGCAATTCGGTGATGATTTTGTTATAAGTATAAATATTTTTTAAAGGGGCAGAAAGTTCTCCGGCATCTTCATTAGGCTCGTATACTACATCGTCCCAACGGAATAATCGCTGTGTTCTTAAATCCTTGCCGCTAAAGTAAGGTTCAATAGCCACCATTTCATCCCCCAAGGATATCTGCGCATTTGCAGAGATTATGTTGACCAAATCCACATTATTGAGCAGCAAATTATAATCTGATACCGTTTGTGCAATCAGCTTGCCTTTGGGCGTTACTTCCAGAAATGACTTTTTACAGGAGAAAAAAACGATCAAAAGCAAAGTAAACACAACCGCTGTTTTTATATTTTTAGATATCTGTTTCATGTTTATTAGAATTTTACGTTTAAACCAAATGATACGGAGCCCTGATTAATCCGCATATTCCTGAAGGCTAAACTGGCTTCCTGGAATTCCGGATCAATGCCGTCTTTATTTGCTTTCCATAACATTAGGTTAGAAACCTGTGCACGTAAGGTAACCTGATCGGCTTTTAGCTTTTTAATCCACAAAGAAGGCAGGCTGTAAGAAAGTGTAATGTCACGCATTTTAATAAAAGATGCACTAACCACATTAATGTCTGCACGGCTATAATAAGTGATGTCTCTGCGGCTTTGAGCATCAGATGAATTGACCTCATAAGAGGGAACGTTGGTATTCTTTTCATCTCCCGAATTTCTCCATCGGTCGGCAAAGTCAGCCAGCAGGTTACCGGTTTTAAATCCAAATCCTGTACCGTCTTCATTTACATGAGTAATTCTTCCGGAAAAGGACTCGGATACATCTTTCCGCATCACATGCCCAAGACTGTATACGATATTTGCACTTAAACTCAAGCCTCCATAAGTAAACACGTTAGACAAACCTCCGTTCCAAACTGGTTGGTAAGTTCCCATAAATTTTACATCCTCAGGTTTTCCCACGTAAGGTGCTTTAGTCACCGTTCCATCAGCCAGCCTGATTTGAGGATCGCCCATGTTATCTAAACCAGCATACTGATAGGCAAAAATTGCAAATGCGGGATAGCCTGCTACATAATTCTGACCTACCCTATCTGCTGCAGAGGTAGTAGGGTATTGTTGGTTTAAACTGGTAATGGTATTTTTATTATAGGCAATATTGAACGAAGTAGACCAACTAAAACGGCCCCTGAGATTCGTGCTGTTGATGCTTAGCTCTATCCCCTTATTTTGTAAATCGCCAAGGTTTCCAATAATATTCGTATAACCGGTAAATGTATTGGTAGGCAGATTGCCCAGTAAGTTGGTGGTTTTCTTTTGGTAAGCGTCTATCGAACCACTGATACGATTGTTTAAAAGCGCAAAATCCAGACCCAGGTTAATGGTCCTGGTACTTTCCCAGGTCAGTTTGGGATTGGATGCCGTCGCAATGATCAATCCGGTTCCACCTGGTAACCAGGGGCTTTCATAGCCCTGCAGAATATCAAAAGACGAAGCTGTGCCCGGAGAAGGTGCGTTCCCTGTTAATCCATAGGTTGCCCTGACTGCTAAAGAGTTTAACCAGGTGGCTTGAGACATAAATTTTTCACCGCTCAGCAGCCATTTTCCGCCCACACTCCAAACCGGTTTATTCTGTGCTGATTTATCCAGAC
Source organism: Pedobacter sp. MR2016-19 (assembly GCF_014947265.1). Classification (NCBI taxonomy): domain Bacteria; kingdom Pseudomonadati; phylum Bacteroidota; class Sphingobacteriia; order Sphingobacteriales; family Sphingobacteriaceae; genus Pedobacter; species Pedobacter sp. MR2016-19. The sequence continues at coordinate 37,740 of NZ_JADCNK010000017.1, read as the reverse complement.
CAAACAAGTTACTCTTATCCATACGTAAGCTTCCGTTGATCGAATATTTCCGGTCATAGGTATAAGCAATGTTTGAATAATAGGAAGAAAACCTGCTTCGGTATTCACCCTGGGTAAAATAGTCACTAGGCAAAATACTACCAAAATAATTGTTTGGCATCACCGTTCCGGAAACACCGCTCCTGGAAAGGGTCGCGTAGTCAATTGGAACAGAAGTCAGCAGTTTATCATTATAACCCCTCACCTTGCTGCCGTTTGTCATCGTCAACTGTTCTTGTGCTTCCTGCCCAACTAATACATTTAATTGATGCATATCCTGGTTCCAGCTATTGCTGTAATTCAACTGGTTTCTGATGGTCCAGTCCTGCTGGTTGGTATTTCCTACTGAATAAATACCACCTGTACTTGGCAAATAATAGATTGGTGTATCATCTGTGGTTGGTGCAACTGTAAACTGGACAAGCTCGCTCCTGACTTTATAACTTCTCGCATCATCATAAATTTCGGACTTGCTGCTGCCTTTATTATAGCTGTATGTACCCTCAAATTTCAAACCTTTGATCAGATCCACATTCAGGCCCAAAATATTGCGGCTAAAAAAACTATTGTTTTTGGTGGAACCGTAATTAAATTCATCAAGTGGATTGTAATCCAGGTTGATCCGGCTCCTGTTTTGAAAATCAGTCCTCATCTCTTCACTAAGGGCTTGCATATAGGGCATGGAAATATTTTTACCTGCGCCATCCTGAAACAATTGATAAGGATAAAACTTGTTGTTGATGTCGATATTCCGCATGGCGCTGGTCATGTTGTTGTTCAAGTCGGTAATTAAGCTGAGCTGAACACGTTTACCCAGTGAAAATTCCTGGCGCACATTTATTTTATAAGTATTATCTTTTTCGCCCGGACGGTTGCTTGTGGTGTTAGTATAAGCTGCAGAGCCATAAAAAGCATAATTAGTACTGCCTCCGGATAAGGTAACCGTATGGTTCATCAGCGAGGCATTGCGGTACCATAGGTCTTTAATTTGCTGGCGGTTATCAATATTAGCAAGGCTATCCAGACTTGCTGAAGCCTGGCTGGCAGAGATCAGTCCACGGTATTTATTGTATAAAATCACTTCGTGTGGTGCAATTCCCGTACCTAATGGTGCATATGCGGTTACCGATTCCCAGGGATTTAACACGGGATCAAAATATTGAGTAGCCGCGTCGATGAACTGCCTGCTATTTAATGTAGGCAGATAATTCAGATCAGGTTTGCCTTGAAAGTTAACAAATGCGTCGTAAGTTATCCGTATACGATCACCTTTAATGCCCTTTTTAGTGGTTATTACAATAACCCCGTTGGATGCCCTTGCGCCCCAAATGGAAGCAGCAGTTGCATCTTTTAATACAGTTACATCGGCTACATCCTGTGGGTTGATGGTCGATACGTCATTCAAAGGAATACCATCTACTACAAACAAAGGGTTTCTATTCGTGCCAACATAGGCATCATTGGTCTGATTAGCATTGCCTGGAATACCAATTGTAGATAAACCACGAATTAAAAATGGACTTTGGCGCGCACCAGGTGAATTGTTTACGGTTAAACCTGGCACTAATCCATCCAGGCGTTGCAGGATATTCATACTACCTGTACGGGCACTTACTGTGGCCATATTGGGTTTAGCAAACGACCCGGCACTCCGCTCTTTTGAAATGGTCTGGTAACCAGTATTTACGGTGACATTAACCTCAGTCAGGTTTTTTGAGTCGAGTTCCAGCCGTATTACGCCCAAATCTTTTGCGGCCTTAACAACCTTAGTCTTATAGCCTACGTAGGAAAAAATGAGGTAAGCATCTTCATCTATGCGTTTAACTGAAAATTCTCCGTCTGGATCAGTTATAGCTGCAACCGTTACATCTTTAAAATCACTAATCGGGTCATCAGTACCATGAAAATTGCCCTGTTTAATTGGAAAGCCTGCAGAGATGGTTACACCAGGAACCGGAATTCCTTTTTCATCTACAACAGATCCACTTACCGTGATACTGGAAAAATAGTCAGCTAGACTACCTATTGTGGATGTTCTTCTCTTTTCCTTTAGCGTGATGATTTTCCCCTCAATGGAATATTCTACATTTAATCCTTTAAGGACTGCTGAAAGGGCATTGTCCAAACTTGCGTTAGTTAGACTGACATTGACTTTTTGATTTTGGGAAAGTTTATTAAAGTCATAATAAAAGTCAAATCCACTTTGTTTTCTGATTTCCTTAAGAACAGCAGAAAGCGGTGCATTGGTTTTATTTAAAGTAATGCGCTGGCCAAATGTTGCAGCGCTGACCTGCATTAGGCTTGCTATTAATATAACGGTGGTTAAGCGCATAGTTAACAGAATTTTATGGTATAGCCTTTTAGGTATACCAAATTTTTTAGTAGAAATTTGATACATTTACGTTTGGTTTGGTTGTAGCAGTGTGCTTCTCGTCGTCGAAAACTATCGGCATGCTGCTGTTAGGAGTTGATTTCTTAATAAATTGTGCCAAACACAGACCAGGAGTAGCTATACTTCTGGTTTGCTTATTCCTTTAATTTTGCCGTCGTAAAAATAGTTTCATGTTTGTTTGGGTTTAAAAACGGTTGAATATTATTTCTGTATCGAAGTTCATTTCTTACCGTTTGGTGAATAGTTTGTTGATTTTTTATTTTTATGATAGCGTTATTTGGTGATATAGATTTGCCTTCCTTTTATTCTGAAATGTACCTGACCCGACGCTTCAATGGATTTGAGTATTGCAGATAACGAATTCTTCCTCGAAACCCAGCCGCCTGCGCGGATGCTGTCTGAAATCGCTTCCTCATAAATAACGTCCATGTTATACCACCTGGCGATTTTACGCATGGCTATTTTAAATTCCACCCCATCAAGGTTGAAATCGCCATTTTTCCAATCAATGCTGCTGTCTACGTCAACCTGGTTAACTTTTATAGACTTCCCATCGTTTACCGATTGTTCACCTGGCTTAAGCATTTGTTCCTTTTTTCCAGTCCTCACTTTTACCGATCCCTGAATCAAAGTTGTTGCTACCGCAGGTTCATCGCCATAGCTGTTGATGTTAAAATGGGTTCCCAGAACTTCTACTTCCTGTTTTTCTGTTTTTACGATAAATGGATGCTTCTTATCTTTAAAAACCTCAAAATAGCCTTCCCCACGAAGGGTAACCACACGCTTTCCATTTTCTATGAGGGAGGTGGCGTAGGTTAAACTTGAAGCGGCATTTAGATAAACCATAGATCCATCTGGTAAACGAACCTGGTAGGTTTCTCCGTTAGCGGTAGATAAAGTATTGTATTTTCCAGAGCGGAAAGCTCCGTCTTTGATTTCGTACACCAAACTGCCATTGGATGATTTCGTGATGGTAACGCCTGCCTCTTGTGCAAGCTTGCCACTGGCAGCACCAGCTAGTTTGATTTTTTTGCCATTGGCCAAAGTTAGTGTTGCGCCAACAGTACCGGGAGCGACATCACGTGTAACCAATCGGGCATCTGTCACATCGATTAGCTGATTACGTTTAAAAAAGTAAACTGCTAAAAATACAATAACAACAGAAGCTGCAACAGTAAGAATACGTGGCCAAAGATTTGAGTGTTTTGCGCCCGCTCTGTCAATCTGTTCCATCAGGTCTTCCCAAGTCTTCGTGCCAATTCCGTGGATACGGGCAGCATGAGCATCAGAAATGTCTTTTTCTGACATTCTTGCAGAAGCTTTTCTATAGGATTGCTCCAGCAAATTTCTTTCCTCGAAATTCGCTTCTTCCGAAAGGTACTTATCGATTAATTGGTTCAGGTCTTGTTTGGAATTTTCCATAGTCTGGTTCTAAATACAAGACGCAAATATTTACCTCAGGGGGACATTTTGTTAAAGATTATTTAACAGAATATTAATATGGTTAGTTACCTGGCTTTTAAATCCGGTGATGAATCACTGAAATCAGAGCAATAGAGACTCCTGCATAATTTCCAAGCTTCAGTTTTAAGACCTTAATCGACCTGTGAATTTGCTTTTTAACGGCTTCTTCGCTCATATTCAACTTCATGGCAATCTCTTTATTGGTAAGAAATTCTTTCCGGCTCAGGTTAAATACTTCTTTCATCTTTTTTGGCAGTTGTTCAATTTCCATGTCAATTAACCGGATTAATTCCCGTTCGTCGATGTATTCAACTGTTGTATTATCCAATTGATTTAATTCATCCAATAGAATGTCAACAAAATCAGGATTTGCCTTTTTCTTACGGATTAAACTAAAAATTCTGTTCCGGACAGCGATAAAAAGGTAGCCTTTTAAATTCGTTTTAATTTGTAAATCGCCTGATTTCTCCCAAATGGAAAAAAAGGTATCCTGGACCAAATCTTTCGCCTCATCCTCGCTACCTAAAATTTTGAAAGCATGGAGATAAAGCAGGTGCCAGTTTCTTCGATAAATTTCAGTAAATGCCAGCTTATCCCGTTCCTTCAATAAAAGGACCAATTCTTCGTCAGCAAGTTCACCATAATTATACATTTCATTTACACCCACGCTTAATTCGATTGGCTTTTATTTTTTGATGATGTTTTTCAGTATATGAGTAGTTTAAAGATAAAAAAAATCTACCACCAATGATAACCAATTATTTTATAATAGAAAGTGGTGCCGGTAAATTTTGTTGTTTTATCTTATGGGTTAGGCTTTCCATCTTATTTGTCTAAACTGGCAATAACAGAAAAAATCAAATATTAATCCGTTAAATGATCCATATTCCTGAATTAAGTTTAATAACAAAACTCTAACCGCTGCTCTCCTTAACTTAGTTCAATCCAAGTCTTTGTGAGTAGCGTAATCGATTCCCAAATTGAAGCCCAATTGTGGACATAACAAAAAATATTCAGGAAATATTAACATTTCGCTTAAAGGCACATCCAAGCTCAATAATGGGATCTGTTTTTATAATTCCATTGTTCTTAATATGTCTAATGGTGGTTAGTTAGACTCTATTTCATGATAGTTCGAAAATTTGCAATTTTGGCCAATTTCTGCAAATCAGGCGAGAAAAAGTTTGAAATTTGTCCAGTAACGGCTATTGATTAAAAGCTCATCAAAAGATAGGCTTTTTTGGTTAAAGCTATTTCATTTTATCTAAGCCGGGTAGGAGACTCTTTTTTTATTGGCTAATCCGTAGAACTCCTGCGGAACGCTACGGATAGTGGAGGTTTTGTATTGAATTTTCCACTTTCTAAAATTTAAACCTGGCAATAAAGAGACACAAGCTATAAGGATAATCATTGTGTCTCTTTAAATGAGTTGAGTCAGTTATCTGTTTATGTTTTCTAAAGTGAAATAGAATGGTACAGACGATTTTCCAGAACCGCCACCAGTCATAACAATATCAGCGCTTGAAATGCCAAACAAATTAATTTCAGAGTTAACTTGAGAAATAATGGCAGAATTCATTACATCACCTTCTTCTATCTGCGAAACCACGCCTATATAAATTCTTGGCTGGAATTCAAAAACCGCCTTTTGTCCGGGGGCCAAACCTGTTTTTGCAGCAAGAAGTTTACCATCTCTGTAGCAATAGGCATTGATGGCGCCTTGCATGAGTTGGTTTCTAACTTCAACCTCTGTAGAGCTTGTTGCAGGAATTGAAGACAATTGAAGAATATCTCCAGAATTGCTTTTTAACATGTCAAAAGCCTGGCCTTCATAAGCTGTCAATTGTGGGGTATAGTTCCCATAAGAGTCGCTTGCTGATACCTGGAAGTTTGATGAGTATACAAATGGGTGATTGTCTAATGTGCCGCAGTTTTTAATTACCTGCCATGCTATCGCGATCTCGCCAAAATCTTCTGCGACATTTTGTTGAAAAATTACGACAGTGCTGTTATTAGTGTCACCTGATCTGTTAATAAAATTTAATTTAATCTTTTCCATGTCTTAATGCTTTAAATAAGTAATTACCTACTCTATTCAGTTTTCGGCTATCCTGTTTTTTTTCGAGCCTAAACATTAGATAACTCAAGACATATATACATATATTAGCATGTACACACATGGGGTCTGAGGATCAAAAGCGCATCGAAAGATGGGCTTTTTTGGTTAAAGCTATTTCATTTTATCTAAGCCGAGTCGGAGACTATTTTTTATTGGCTAATCCGTAGAACTCCTGCGGAACGCTACGGATAGTGGGGATTTCGGCCTATGATGGCGTTGCTATCATTAAAAATAAAGTAAGTAGTTTCTGCATATCCTTAATTTAAAATATTCTTAATCAGTTTTCACCTCTATTTTATCTCTAATTTTTCTCAATAATTCGGTTTGCTCTTTTGCTTGTTTTAATATTTCTTTTTGGGTGTTGTAAACAGATTGAAGTGCAATAATATTTTGTTCTTGGTAAGCGACAATTTTATCAATTTTCCAATACCAAAGCACCAACTGTCTAAGCACTAGAAAAATTAATAACACCACACCAATACCAACTAATACACCGGTTAGTGATCCAAAATTAAAACCATCATTTGCAACTTGTGCATTAGCTAACAATGGAAGAAGCGTTAAGAGCGTAAGTATTTTTTTCATATTATCGGTAACTATTAATGATGCAGTTTAAAGCCATTTTATTATGTCAAGATCTATTGTATAGCTAATCCTAATGATTGTTAGATTAATCATTTGAATAGAGGCTATTTACCATGCTGCCAGCAATATCCACTACCACTCCCATTTCTTTTGCAACGACTTCCCTTTTTAGTGAGTGCCTTACATTGCCCAACATAATTAGCAGTCTGGCTAGGGCTCGTTTTACTGGAGCGAAAGGTTTTTATATTACTGGAAGATTTTGTAGAGCATACACCGCAGCTCCCACCAGCGCCACAATGTTTACACCGGCTGCAATTAGAACAGGCAGAACATGAACGATAGCCGTAACAAGTAGCAACAGGTTCTTTAGTAGTTTTGGAATTTTCCGGCGAAAAGTTCAACAAGGTTAAACTCAACACAATTAAGATGAGCGTTTTCAATAGGGATGTTTGGTCTGATTTAAGTATTCCAATAAGCAGCTATTTTACCATAAAAACAATACTGATAAATGAGTATTTCATCCTTAAAAATATCGTCTAAATATTGGGTTATAAAGCTAGCGCCTAACTTAACCCGTTTATTAAGGTTTTCCGTAATATGTATGTTTGCTTTTTAAGAATCGAACTCAGGTTAATAAGACAGTAATGATATTAGTGATTAAAAAATGAAATACTTAATATAATAATTTGCGCATTCTGGCTTTTTATTTACACCTATCGATGGAATATCTTAATCCAAATAAAAGTGAATGATTATATGTTTTTTTGATAATCAGTCATTTCAACGAATGCCACCAATTCTTCCTTTTTCTTCCTCTATTCCCGTAGGTCTTTTTCTGGATTGTTTTACATCTTTTCCGCCAAAAGAATAACTTAAGCCAAAAGAAAATAGCCTGGTCTCGGGTTTATCATATATTGTGTAATAAACGTTTGGCAGATTACTATACATAATTTGTGTTTTTTGATTGAAGATATCTTTCACGGAAACTTTCAAATTTAAACGACTGTTGAAAAATTTATAGGAGGTGCCCACATCCACAAATGAAAACGACCCCAGGTAGGAGGTGCCATATAGTTGTCTGGATTGATAGAAAAAAGATACATCAAAATTAAACCTTTCACTTATTGTGAAGGTAGAATAAGACTTGAAATTCATAGCATTTTGATCGCTTCTATAGATGGTGCCTAAAATATCATTTGAATAAAAACTAACATGGTAAGCACTAAGATTGTTATACATATTCCAGAACTTCCCTACGCTTATCGGAACACTTAAACTCAAACTAATTGAATTTTGTTTAGCTAGATTATCAGGTATCGTAAATAACGCTCCGCGAGTGGCATCTGGCTTTATGATGTCTGAGATAACATCTTTCGTGTTGCTATAAACGATTTCGATGCCATATTTCTGGCGCAAAAGATAGTCGAAAGCCAGGCTGTTGGTGTATTGCGGTTTTAGATCCGGATTCCCACGCTTATATGTATATAAATCTAAATAGTATATAAATGGATTTAATGAACCATAACTGGGGCGATCAATCCGCCTGTTAGCCGTTAAGCTGACGGTATGATTCTTATCGAATTTTTTGCTAAAAGAGACTACAGGAAACAAATCCAGATATTTTCGTTCGACGGTTTCAGACATCGTGATTGAATTCCCATGAGTTGAAGTATGCTCTGCACGAACTCCTAGTTGCATATCGAATCCGGAAAATTCTTTTTTAAAGTTTAAATAGGCAGCATTAATCCGTTCCTGATACAGGAATCTATTACTCTGAGCCAAGTCTTTTAACCATTCATTTCCCAATTGGTTTTCAACTAAAAAATCATTGTCGGTCTTGACCAGACTTGATTTAATACCAACCTCTACTGTTGAAGTTTTTGAAAGCGGAAGCGCGTAATTAATTGTGATCGCTTTTATCTTTAAATCGGTTGGAGATATATTTCTAAATATTTTGGCCATCTTAACAGGATTACCATAGTCATCGAAGAAGTTGTTCTCATAAAGAATCTTCTCTGCATTTTTATAATTTAAAAGTACCAGGTCGATATCCAGTTGCTGACCAAGCGTATCTAAAACAGATTTATAGTTTAAATTGTAGGATGTATTTGAATACCGGTTCTTTCCGGTATTAAGGGCTGAAATATCGGATAGATCTAAACCGCTATTGCTGATAGCCGATTTGCTGTGTATGATCTCGGTTTGATCATTTTTATACCCGGCCACCATGAAACCGAGCGTGTTATTTTTATTAATATCGTAGTCGAGGCCAGCTTTATAGGTATGATTATAATTCTTTGTTGTTGAGTTGCTCTGCTGGCTGATGTTACTTAAATCCTCTGGCATATTTACAGAGCGATCTAAATTCAGGATCCCGTATCTTTTATTATCAGCAAAGTTATAGTTTCCAAATACATTGATCTTTTTACTCCTGTGATTGATTGAAATCCCTGTATTAGCCTTTATGAATTCCCCAAGGGCAGCATCTGCTGTAATCGTTCCATTGCTCCCCAGGTCTTTATTCTTTTTTAAAATGATGTTAATTAAACCGGCACCTCCGGATGCGTCAAACTTTACCGGTGGATGAGTCATGATTTCTATTGATTTAATCTGACCTGAATTTGTGTTGCGCAATAAAGTGGCAAGTTGTGAAGATGACAAATAAGTAAGTCTGCCGTCTAACATCACCGTTACGCCTGCCTTACCGTTTAACTGAATAGTACCATCATTCAGAACGGTTAATCCCGGGGCTCTATTTAATAAATCCAACGCCGTATTGCCAACTGCCAGACTCGTATTCTCAACATTAATGGTGGTTTTATCAATTGATTTTTGGATTAATTGCCGGGCTCCTTTTATGCTGACTTCCTTTAATTGTTCTACATTTCGATCTAGAAATACGGTGTCAAGAACAAGGCTTTCCTTGTTTAAAGTTACCGGTCCTAACCTTGCTTTTTGGGTGCCTAATAACGTAAATATAATGATATATGCATCAGGCTTTACGTCTTGAAACAAAAACTTGCCGCCTTTTAAAGCACTTTGTCGTTGTACGATAACGGAATCAGTGATTCTTATAAGTGAAACAGTAATGTCATTTGCAATAAAACCATCTTTATATTTTAATTGGCCTGACAGGCTCAGGTTGGACTGCGCAAAAGCCAGGCTGCTAATCAGTATTAGCGTAAAGAACATAGAAATTTTCATGAGCAATGGATTTAAAATCATAATCCAAAACTCGTTGTAATTGTAAGAAAAGTCTTCCGACTAAGCTTAAGCGGATAACCGCATAGGCTTTAGGAAGAGACTAAGACTCTTTTTGGTATATAGACGGAGACTTCCCCACAATTTCTTTAAAAGCTTTATTAAATGTCGACATTGAATTGAAACCGGCTTCGAAAGCTATCGCTTGTATACTATAGTTATGATATCGTAGATCTTTTAATAACCTTTGGCTTTCAACAATGCGATACCGGTTTATAAAGGCATAAAAATTTTCTTTGAACTCTTCATTTAAAACCTGGGAAAGATGAATCGGTTTAAGATCCAGTTTATCTGCCAGGGAAGTTAAGGTCAGTTCATTATTTAAGTAAGGCTTTTCCCTGGACATAAATTCCTCAATTTTTGCTGCATAAGCCTTCTTGTTAGCCTCTGTAAGCTTCGAATTTCTGTAGCGGCTTTGTTCCGGAATGACAGTTTCCATTTTAAAATCTGCAGAAACATTATAATAAATGTCTTTCTGGTTAATTGTTTGATAGCCCAGCCAATAACTAAAGAGAAGAAGTGGTACAGACATCAGATTCCCATTAATCAATCCTGCATTGTCCAGAATCCAGCTTACTAATATGATGGACATAAATACCAGCAATTCTTTGATCCACTTCAACCCGCTATTTTCTACGGAGGAAATTAGTTCCCTGGAAATTTCATCGTTTTTCTTCAGGATTCTAAAGATCAATATTATGTAGAGCAGGAACTGTATATGATTCAAATGTAAATAAAGCCAGCTCATTGGAGCGTTCCGGTTCCAGGATGAAAAACTTTCAGGTGGAAATACCCACACAACTAAAAAGATCAGGGCAGGAACCCAATGGAGCAAATATTTCTTTTTAAAATTTAAGTTGTTATTTGTAAGCGACAGTACATAAAAATACAGGCAGGGAAAAGCCAGCAAAAGAGAAAATTCGTCTAAAAATTTAAGGTAAAACCCAAATACCTGGTTAAGCATTAAGATATCATACAAAAGATTTAGTGTAATAAACAGGCAGAATAAAGAAAGAAAAATTGCAGTAAGGCTTTTTCTTCGCTGTTTGTTTAACTGGCAATAAAAAGAAATAAAAATTAAGTTTACGCCAGCAATACCGGTCAGGAGGGTATAAAAATTAAAAACGACCATTGCAGCTCGGGTAAAGGTTAAAATTCATGGTGCAATATAGTAATTCAAATTAGTTCACGCTGTGACAGTGCTGTTGTAGAAAATCCTATACGGCCTTCTTTCTCTATAATGTTCTAAAACTATTATCTATGGCTTTTTGGACAAAATGCTGTTACCGATCTTGTTGGCATAGTCTCCAAGATCAGTTAAATTTGTATTTGATAAGATGATTATACTCAATCCATCATTCAAATAATGAAACCATACCCCATTGGCACCTGCTATCCTTCCGTATCGTTCCATTCGTCTAAATTCCTGATTGCCACGGATCCAAACGCTATATCCATAATCATCCAATCCCGGGGTTAACAGTTGTTGTAACGTTTCTTTTTTAATTAGCTTAAAGGTGAACAATGCATTATTAAACTGCATCATATCTTTTGTACAGGAATACATTGCACCGGCAGCTGAAAAATCTTCTACATATAGGGGAACATTGGGAATTAAATGGTCTAAGCTTTTGTCTTTATAATATGGAGTAGCAAGACCGTCGATTAATTTGTAATGCGATATCAGCCCGGAATTACGCATTACCAACGGGCCTAGAATCTGCCTGTCCAATATTGCTTCATAGTTCATTTTATATATTACTTCTAATATTCGTCCCAGGATCATATATTCCCCATTGTTATAGTCAAATTTTGTTCCCGGCTCATTAATAATTGGGTTTGAACAGAAATTAGCCACAATTTCCTTTAGCTGATATGGTTTATGGTAAAACCCGATCCCATATTTTAGAAAATTTTCATCTTTTGCGGTATCCGTGTTTTTCATACCCGATGTATGATTTAGCAGTTGATGAATTGAAACTTTCGGTCCTCCCTCCCCTTTATAGTCCGGCAAATAATCGATTATCTTCTTCTGCAGATCAATTTTTCCTTGTTCAACAAGCTGGAGTATTAAAACTGCTGTAAAGGTTTTAGTAAAAGAGCAAACCTGGTATTTGGTATCGTTGGTAATGGACGAATTGAAAGCACGTTCTGCCACACCAAAACTTTTGTGACAAATCACCTTTGAGTCTTTTTGAATTAAGACTGTTCCATTAAATTGGTGTTGACTGGCATAACTTTCTACCAGTTCTTTGATGTAAGAAGATTGAGCCGAAGCATGATTTACAAGAACAAAAATGAACAGTGTTATCATCTTTGTGATTCTATTTATCATTGGATATTGATGCGAGGCACCACGGGTAGAGGTCAAAAGCGTAAAAACAAAAAATATATTTTTCATAAAAATGATATAAATATTGGAAGCTTGTAATAAGGACGCGAATTAAACAGGTAAGTTACACCTGCTTAATATTAATCCCCGATTAATTGGCTATAAAAAATTTGCGTAATAGTTAAACCAATTTTAAAATCCCTCCAGAGGCCGGGTGTAGATGCAGAAAAAAAGGCGCCCTATACGAAGCAAAATCATCATATGTCTTTTAGAAACAAGCGCGATTTGGCAGAAACTAAAAGTGTATGGAAGTTGGCCCGGGTAGTCAGTTATGGTCATAACGAAATGCACAATGACTAAATATTCTTCTTGCCATGGTGCTTGTTGTGTTATCATTGATAGCTGTTGGACAAATCAAAACATGGAATGGGAGAACGTTTTCCAGGGCGGATATTGATCTCTTCCTTGAGGCCCAGGCATGGAAAAAGTACATAAAAAACACCAATCGAATTATTCAGCAGAGCAGATCTGAAGAGAAGTTTTCCTAGGCATCTATATTATACCTGGACAGATTGCCATTAATTGAATTAGTCGAAACTTAATCTGACAGTTATGGTAAATTAAACAACTTAACAGAGATTAGTATTATGACTAATTCACCTCACTGTAATCATCAGTTTTCTGAATGCCGGTGCCAAGGCCCCCTTTACTGATTTAACCATTAATTGTTGAGCCAATTAAGATGATCTATTTTTCTGTCCTGAAATACAGCTTTAGCAAAATTATTTTTTCACCACTACGATCTTTCTGATTAGTGCATCATTTGTACCGTCAGTTAGCGCAACAGCCTGACCATTTTTCCAATAAGTAGCCAGTGACCCGTTCGCTGTTTGGTTGTAGCCTGCTACATAAATGTCGTTATTTAAAAGCGCAACACTAAGCCCAAATGCACCGTTGTTATCTCCGGTAAGCGCAACCACATTTCCATTTTTCCAGTATTTGGCAGCGATTGCCTGTCCGTTAGCAGCTGGCCCCGATCCCGCGATGTAGACATCGTTTCCTGAAACAGCAATGCCGTAACCCCGTGCATCCTGTGTGCCATCGGCAATGGTTATCGGCGTTTCAAAGTTTTTTGAATAACTGGTTTGGAGTTTGCCAGAACTATTATAAGTGGCAGACCAGGCCATATAAACATCATTACCTGATACTGTGATGGATTGATCTGTGGCATAAGTACTCCGGTCGGTAAGATCGGTAAGCTGGCCATTTTTCCAATAGCAAACAATAGACGAAATTCCATCGGGCGATCTTTTTCCAATTACATAAACATCATTGTTAACTACCGCAATTCCACTTGCAGTCGCATTGATGGCATTGGATAACGTTACCGGAACTCCGTTTTTCCAATACTTTGCCACGTAATTAGTAGTGCCGTTTTGTGCCTCAGCTCCAGCAATATAAACATCATTGCCTGAGATAAAAATATCATTTGCCATTGCATAATTAGCTCCATCAGTAAGGTTAACTGCCACACCGTTCTTCCAGTATTTAGCGATATTATTACCGTTTCCAGTTGATTGTGATCCAGCTACATAAACGTCTTTTCCCAATAAGGCAATGCCATAAGCGTCAGACCCGGCTGAACCCAATTTAACGGCAGTGCCGTTTTTCCAATAGGTGGCGATGTAATTAATCCGGCCAGCTGCATACACATCTGCCGTTGATGTCTCCTCAACAGGCTGTGGCGAAGGGTCAATGGTCTTTTTCTTGCAAGATGTAAAGGCAATAGAAAATAGCAGTAAAGCAAAATAATATTTAAGTAAGTTTTTCTTATTCATATAGCCTAATTTAATTGTTATCAGATTTTAAATAACAAGACATAATAAGCTGTAATTTGTTTTAGTTTTAATTTTAAACTCCTTATAGCCATCAAGCAAAGCTGTTAAATTTTAAAAAAACTCTTTTCCTTGCCAGCCTGCCCTGATTTTTATGTGGATGCAGGCTAGGGAAGAAAAGAGAAATCATTTGAGCTTTCTAAAATTCCCGTTCCTCTAATATCCCCGCTCTATAGGCCTCTTTAAATTAATTGCCCTTTTTTCCTCGAGTTTAATATGGGTTCTCCGGTTTCTTCGCTATAGAATTTACCCCAGCCGGAAAATCAAATTTTCGTTTGATTTATACCTTTAAAATAGTTTTACATACTCCCTTTCATTAGCGTTGCAAACTCAATTCCCAAAAATTTCATGTAACTTTTCATCAAGCTCTTTTCCAACTAGGTTCTTACCAACGATTTTACCGTCAGGTCCAATCAGAAAATTTTGTGGTATTGCCCGGATACCATAAAGTTTTGCAACTTCGTTGTTCCAGAATTTCAGGTCGGATACCTGATTCCACTCCAGGCCATCGGCTTTAATTGCAGCGAGCCAGTCTTCTTTTTTTCCGGGGCGATCCAATGAAACGCCAAGAATTGCAAAGTTCTCTTTCTTATAACGCTGAAAAGCCTTTACAACATTCGGATTTTCCGCCCGGCAGGGGCCGCACCAGGAGGCCCAAAAGTCGATTAATACATATTTGCCCCGAAATCTTGATAAACTCACCGGCTTGTCATTAATATCATTTTGCGTGAAAAGGGGAGCCATTGCGCCAATAGATGTGATTTTTGCCATATCTATCAGTTTCTCAAACGCTAAACCTGCTTCGCTACGGCGAATATCAACAGATAGCTTATCAAACAGTGGTGAGATTTTTTCAACATCGATGATCGGTCCGGCAACTTCAACCAGAGCCAAATAACTGATATAAAAATCCGGATGCATCTTAATAAACTGAATTTGTAAATCCTCACGTTCTTTGGCCGTCTTTTGATATGCTGCATTCAGTTGGTTACGAAATGTAATATCCTTTCGTTGTTCAGGTGTTGCAGCCATAGAACGTGCAACAACCGACTCAAAAGTTTGCTTGTTGCCAGATAAAACCTTTTTATAGATTGCATTTTGCTGATTGATGACTGAACCACTAATGGTTCCGTTTTTGATGGAATCAACTGCAATTATATCGATATTTCCTTTCTCAATATAAAATGAGAGTACATCTCTGTTATCACTCATTTTAGAAAGGCCGACACTTGCATGATCCAAGGTTATATAGGCTTTTGTAATGCCGGATATATCGCCACTAAATTCAAAAATGCCACTATCAGAATTCGCTGAATCCAGTACGGATTTGCTATCCCTACTATAATTCAAATATGCTTTTAACGGCGTATTCAGCCCGCTAACCTGAGCCTTCAAAACAAAATGCCCTTTTTGAGCTAGTGTGATTAATGGGAAAAACAAAATTGCTGCTAAAAATATTTTTTTCATGATTGGGTGGATCTTTTAATACTCATTTATGATTCTCATAAAAGAGTAGTGATTAAAGTTATTGGATAAGACAACATCATAATAGCGTGACCAGGAAACAGGTACAACTGCTTCCGGTCACGCTAAAAGATATCTTTACCTAATAACCTGGATTTTGGCTTAGATTGCTATTGTTTTGTATTTCTATTTTTGGAATAGGGTATAAAGCATCATTGGCTGACCAGGTTGATTTTAATGCTCCTAAAACAGTATTGGCGCGTCCTGTCCTCCGAAGGTCATTCCAGCGGTGTCCGTATTCGCCAAACAACTCAATTCTTCGTTCCTGTTCTATCGCTAACAAAATATCAGATTGGAGCGTGGCCGTCGTATTTAGCAGGCCCGCCCTGTTCCTGATCACATTGATATCAGCAACGGCACCCGTCAGATTAGCCTGCTTTGCCCTGGCTTCAGCACGTATAAGATATTGCTCTGCCAAACGCAGGCAAGTAACATATTCACCTGCTGCTGTTGTATTGGCAACCCGTTGTTTATACTTTGAAAAATAGTAGTAGGCAGTACCCTGATAAGTAGTTGTGCCGACCCAATTGGTGTATCTGCGGTCGCCGGATTCAAATGCTTTAAGAAGGCCACTGCTTAACTGGAAATCCGGAATAGTTGTAATATCCAATGCAAAAGATTCTCCCTCATTAGTGAACCCCTGGCCAGCTGTGCCAGATGGAGAAGCGTCAAACTGTAATATCGCTTCGGCATTGTTTTTCACAAAGATGCCATTGAGGTTAGCTGTAGAAAGTAAACTGAAGGATCCGGCATTAATTACAAGAGTAGCGTTTGCTTCCGCATTTGCCCAGTCGCCGATGTATAGGTAAGCCCTTGCCAGCAAAGCGGCTGCGGCATATTTATTGGGCCTGGTACGCTGGCCTGAAGAGTAAGAATAATTCGCAGATAAGGAACCTTTGGCTTCATTTAAATCTTTAATGATTTGTTGATACACGATTGCCTTTGCACTATGCGAAAGCGAATTATTGACAGAGCGGTCTGTGCTTAATGGCATCGGAACATCGCCCCATAAATTTACCAGATAAAAATAGCAAAGTGCCCTAATAAATTTCGCTTCACCCAGGGCTTCAACTTTCATCGCATCGCTAATGCCACCACTACTGCTATTGACACCTTCAATAACGGCGTTGGCCTGATAAACTACTGAATAGCAGCTGGTCCACATAGAGGATAGGTAAACATTATCTGCCTGAAGTCCATTTAGTGTAAACGCGTCAAATTCGGATCCTGAAGTAGAATATTGAGCTTCATCTGCTGCGCAACCATTTAAAAATGACATAGAAAATTGCAAATCAGGTGATCTACTGATAGCGAAATTATTGTACATGCCTGCTAAAGCAGAATTGACAGTATTGTCATTGGTAAAAACGGTACCTGTAACCAATTGATTGCTTGGTGCGTCCACATCAACGAATTTCTTGCATCCACTGGTAAATATGCACACCAACATCATAACCAGTTGGGAGATAATTATTGTATTGGTGATTTTTATAGTTTTCATATCGGATATTTTAGAATGAGAAGTTAACACCTGCAACAATTGTTCTTAGTGGCGGTATATTACTTGCCAGGGTCTCAGGGTCGTAACCCTTAAATTTGGTAAAAGTTAGCAGGTTTTGACCTTGCAGATAAAAACGTGCAGAACTCATTTTTAAACTCTTTACCCAGCTATCTTTAAAAGTATACGAGAATGATACGTTCTTTAACCTTAAATAGGCCGCATTGCTAAGCACCGCATCAGACTGAATGTACTTAGAATAGGTATTATAGGCTGTACCATCTGTATTGATCCCGAAAGTTCTTGTGGCTATTTTGCCGTTTGTTTGTTTAAATAAATCGTACATATAGCTCGACATATTTACCACGTTATATCCCGGAGGAGCAGAACCTGCATAATAATCTATGCCATATTGTGTGTTGCGACCGGTAAATTGCAGCATTAAATCCAATTGGAAGTTTTTATATCTGAACGTATTGATCATCCCTCCATAAAAATCCGGGTCTGTTTTACCAACGGCTACTTTATCGCCCAGGCCATAAGCAGCCAGGCCGGTTTCGGAAGACATTGTAATATCAGTTGAGCCACTCTTATTGGCATCTTCAATGGTTGGTAAATTAGTTACGGGTGACAGGCCTGTATACCGATACGCATAAATGGTACTGAGCGAATTACCCACTACCAAAGAACTGCTATACTGTGTGTTTTCTATGCCAGGAAAGGATAACAATTTACTTTGTACAAAGGATATATTGAAATTGGTGGTCCAGTTAAAATTTTTGCTTTTTAAATTCTGAGTGGTTAAAGTAAACTCAAAACCTTTTTTCTGAATGGTGGCGGGTAAATTACCATAGTATGAGTTGAAACCTGTTACAGTGCTTTGAGGAACACTCACCAGTGAATTATTCACCTTGTTGCGGAACCAGGCACCTGTTAAAAGTATCCTATCCTTTAAAAAACCTAAGTCAAGGGCAAATTCGAGTTTTTTATTAACCTCCCATTGCAGGTCAGGATTGGCAAGTGAATTTGGCGCCAGACCTGTTGTTCCATTATAGCCATAGAGGGTGGTTTTATAAGAGTCTAAATAAAGGTAATCAGGAATCTGGTCGTTACCGGTAGATCCGTAACTTCCCCTCAGCTTTCCGTAACTCAGCGCCGGAAGCGTATTCTTAAAAATATCCTCTTCTGTAAATATCCAGGCACTGCCTACAGAACCAAAGTTTCCAAAACGTTTATTGGCGCCAAACCTCGAAGAACCATCGCGCCTGTAGTTTACATTCAGGATGTACTTATTTAACCAGTTGTAATTAGCACGGGCAAAAAAAGATTGATATTTATATTCGGAATTAAAATTATAAACATTTACAGAACCTGCACCCGAAATGGAACCTAGCAACGCATCAGAACTGTAATTAGTGCCTACCACGTAGATTGGCTGATCGTACTTATTATCCTGAAAGGTTGCCCCTGAAAGTAAATTCAGACTCCCACGGCTAATCTTCAACGTATAGTCTATCTGGGGTTCCACATTCCATGTGTCTACGTTATTTTGCTGGCGCTTTGACGACGGAAGTGTACCTGATAAAGGATTGATGCTTTGTGAATAAGCAAGATCCTGGGCATTGGCTACCAATTTATTGTAGGATGTATTCAGCTTAATATTCAAATCTTTAACTGGTGTATACTTCAACATTATGCCCCCGATAAGATTATTATTTTTAGCTGAATATTTTTGGTACATGTATTTCAATGGGTTTTCATACTGCAGCGAAAAAGTATTGAGGTCAAACCAATACAAACCGGTACCTGAAGCATTGTAAAGTGGAAAATTAGGTGCCTGACTAAAAGCCACAGCACCCAGGTCTGTCGTATTTCCTGACCTGGCAACATTATTGTTTTGATCAAGAGATAAAGTTGCAGTGATGTTTGCGGTAAATTTCCGATCTGGGGAGCTATGTTCGACGGCTAAATGCACACTTCCTCTTTTATATGTATAATCTCCAGGTATTACAGTCGTTTCATTATGGTAAGTTCCACTTAAAAGAAAATTAGTTTGGCTGTTCCCACCTGAAAACGAAGCAGAGGCATCCGTGGCATGGGCAGTTTTTCCCATTAGTAGTTTTTGAAAATCGGTAGAATTATTGGTATCCCAAACCATCAGATCGGGTGCGTTGTTTGCCCTTGGTGTAGCACCTGAATTGGCAAATGCCCTGCGTCTGACTTCCAGGTATTGTGAAAGTGTCATATTTTCTACTTTGTGCAGATTGGCTACATCCGATATGCCGTTACTGAAATTAACATTCAGCTGGGTTTTACCAGATTTTCCTTTTTTGGTCGTAATTAAGATCACGCCGTTACCACCCCGGCTACCATAAATAGAGGTTGCATCGGCATCTTTCAATATCTGGATACTTTCTATATCACTTGGATTAATAATATTTAAAGGATTATTGCCAAAAGAAGGTTTAAGATAACCAACATTATTGCCGCCTGCTGCATAAATGGGTTCTGAAATAAAAGGAACACCATCAACAATATACAAGGGTGCAACGCCTGTGGCGGGTACAGGATTGTTATCACCGTCTAAAACGGATGGCAAGGATTTAGCCGCCCTGATCTGAACACTAATGCCAGCGCCTGGTGTACCGCTATTCTGACTGATGAACAGTCCGGGAACCTGACCTGATAGTGCCTGCAATACATTGGTTACCGGTTGTTTGGCAATATCTTCAGCAGTTACCTTTGCAATGGCGCCGGTGCTGATTCGCTGACTGGTTTTTTGCCCATAGGCCACCACCTGAACTTCATCCAGCTTAGAGGTGCTCAATTTCATCGTCACAATAATATTGGATGTTGCTTTTTCTTTTACAGTAAACTCATATTTTTCGTAACCGATATAGTTGAATGTCAGCACATCATTATCATTTATATCGCTAAAAACAAATTCACCCTTCAGATTGGTAATGGTACCTTTTCCGGTTCTACTGTTGATAATGGTTACACCTGATAATGGGCCATTTTCTCCTACTACAATTCCATTTATCTGGATAGGCAAGGTTAAAATTTTCGTTACTTTCTCAAAAAGTGACAATTCCTTTTTAGATACGATAACTGATTTATTTTCGATTTTAAATTCCAGCGGCTGCGTTTTAAATATCTGTTCCAAAGCATCATTCAGTTCGATATTTTTTACGTTTACATTTACAGGTGCAGAATCCTTGAGGGTTGAGCTGGTGAAAAGAAAGTCGTATCCGGTTTGCACTCTGATTTGATCAAATACCTTTATTAATGGCAAGTTTTTTGCCGTTAAAGTGATCCGTTGTGCATGGGAGCTTGCGCTCACCTGTACAATAGCTGTAATTAAAATCAGCGTGATTAACTTCATGATCAACAGGAATTTATTTACACGACCAGGCGGCTGTGTAACATTCTTAGGGTAAAATTTGTACATTTGTTTGGCTGGGTTATGCGTTGAGCCTATTCATTTTCCAGATGGTGCAGGCTCTTCGCGGTTGATAATAATTAATTGTAATTAATCCAGCTTAAGTCATTCCGGCTCCACCCGGAGTGACTTTTATACTTGGATTGCTAAATGGAGTTAAAGTATATTTTATCCGGTTACAACAATCCTCCTTCCTTCAATTTTAAATTGTACACCTTTAGTTTGCTGCAGCATTTTTAAAACTTCATCGATAGTTTTATACCTGGAAATTGTTCCATAATAACCTTCATCAGAAACTGCCCCGTCGTATACCACATCTACATCGTACCACCGCGATAACTTATGCATAACGCTCCTGATATTTTCGTTATTAAACCTGAAATAGCCGTTTTTCCAGGCCACGGCTTCTTCCGTGTTTGCGTGATCAATGATGCTTATCCCTTCTCTATAGTTAAACTGCGATTGTTCTCCCGGCTTCAGTAATGCAGACTTTTTAGCGCTTGATATTCTTATACTACCTGTTAATAGTGTTGTTTTAACAGCTAATTCATCAGGATATGCATTGATGTTAAAATGCGTTCCCAACACTTCAACCGTTTGTTTAGCCGTTATTACTCGAAATGGTTTAGAGGCATCATGGGCAACCTCAAAGTATACTTCGCCGGTAATTTCAACCTTACGTTCGTATTTATTAAATGTAGTAGGATATTTTATAGATGAAGCGGCATTAAGCCAAACCTGTGTTCCGTCGGATAAGATAAGACGATATTCACCACCAACAGGTGTTATCATTGTATTATAAAGTGAACCAGGATTATTGACTGTAGTGGCGGTGTATGTAACTTGTCCACTCCCTGTTTTAACTACCTCAGAAGAACCTTGGGTAGCCAATAAACCGCTTTTGGCGTCATTCAGGTCTAATTTAGTGCCGTTAGCTAAAACTAATACCGCTTTTGTGCTTCCAGGTAGGATTTCATGCTTGCTATTTTGCGCAGTTTGTAGCGATTGTTGTTTTAGTTCAAAAAAATAATATCCGGTATAAATACAAACTAAAACCGAAGCAGCGACAGCGATACGCGTCCACATTCTGGTTATTTTAGCTGTATTTCGTTGAGGGAGCTTGTTCCAGATTTCTCTTTCAATCTCCTCATAATCTGGTTCTGGAAGCTGATCTTCCCGCTTAGCTAGTTCTTTGGCATACCAGCTTTCCACAATGATTTTTTCTTCCGGCGTGCAGGTTCCGGAGAGGTATTTTGCAATTAGTAGCTGTGCCCTGTTTTTTTCCATAAAAATCCTTGTTTTAAAGGCTCTATATGGTTAAGACGGTTAAGTAGCGTACTTGTGTAATAGGAATTGAAAAAAATAAATTAATCTTAGAAAATCACGCATTTTATTTTAAAAACAAAAATATGGAGACTAAAATAATTACACCTAATTTAAAACGCAACAGTTTTAGCGCATTGTTTATCTGCTTTTTTACTGTATTATCGGTGATATTCATTTTTTCAGCAATTTCCTTATAGGATAAATGAGACTTTCTGCTTAATTCAAAGACTTCTCTCATTTTTTCCGGTAAAAATGAGATCTCCTTTTCTATTAACGCAGCTAATTCTTTTTCCCGGATAATATTATCTGTAGTTAATTCTCCTTTGTCAATAAAAGATTCTAAGGAATTAAAATAATCTCCTTTTACCTTATTACGGTCAATAATATCAAATATTTTATGCCGTAGTGATGAATATAGAAATGCAGATAAAGTGCTATTCACAAATAGTGTTGGACCTTTTAGCCATAACATCGTAAAGATATCCTGAACAGCATCCTTAGCCTCTTCGTCATTCTGAAGCATTCTGCGCGCATGCCTGAAAAGTATAGCCCAGTATCTTTTATATATTACCTGGTAAGCCGCGTATTCACCTTCCCTGAATAGGGCTAGTAGCTCTTGATCCTGAAGTTTACTCAACTCGTCCATAATGCCGCAAAAAACGCTAACGAATATAATAATAATTTTACATTAAGTTAAAGTTAGTATATTAAGCTGGTTCTATTATTAAACACATATATCCCATGGTTAATTTCCAACCACAGCACCGCCTTTGAAAACCTTGTTTGCTTTTATGAGCTTGTTCCCAGGACTTAAATGGAAATTTCCCAAATGAGCCAAACTATGATTATGACCAGAAAATTGTTGGAGAATTCGTACCGAATAAAACAGCAAATGACAATGGTTACTGCTATTGGAATGATTGCAGTATTTCAATTGCACTTTAATCATAAATTTGAACACTAAAAAACAGTTTTACAACACTTGACCATTTCATTAAGCAAAACAATCCCACAATAGAAATCATTTATGTGCAGAATGAAATACTTGACTTATTGACAAAGACGATGTGTATGTACTGGAAAAATTATTCAACAGATAAGGCTGAAATGCACCAATATGAGCAGACTAAAAAAACAAAGGGGACTTAGACGTTATTATAAAAACCTTAAAGTAAAAAACAGCAACTGGTCAGGATTGAATTTTGATGACCCCGAACAGGCCTGGTTTGACTTATGGCACACACATTTCGACTGGCGTGGCTATGGTAATGATAGTTTTAAAAAACGCAAACCTCATCTCGACAAACTATCTAGACATTTTGATCTACTCGAAGAAAAAGCAAAGTCTTTACAAACTGATTATCAGATATGGGCAACGTTGATGGATTTTGACAGCTATCATGATGCCTTATTTCTACACACTCCGAATCCGAACTGTAACAACTTTCCCTGGGTAATAGAAGATCTTTCTAAAACAAGGAATTAAACAATTATATTGGTGATCTTGTTGGCTATGAAAAGCTATATGGACAAGCGGATAATGCCTTCTGTGTACTTTTCAAGAAAGACCTTGGCATCCCTGTGATACCCATCTAGCGCATTCGTTCAAAATGATCTATCAAAATATGAAGAAAAGTTGCTCACCTGGCTTTCTTTTCATAGCCACAAAAGCCCATCGAAAGATGGGCTTTTGTGGCTTATATTGATGTAAAACTAGTTTGACTATAGTTATGGCGCCAATAATTTGTATAAATGTTCTTAATCGTTAAAGTTTAAAAGCTACACCCACGTTAAGCAATCCCAGGCTCTGGTAACCGAGTTCTGTAAAAAGAGCTGTATGGTTAGAAAGGTAATACTTACCGCCCGCAAACAAACCAAAGCCAATGCCACTGCCTGTAGCACCATTAAAACCCTCGCTGTCACTTACACTGGCAATGACGTAGCCCAGACTCGCCCCGCCATACACATCAAATTTAGGTGCGAGCTCAAGCAATTCGTTAAAATGGTAGGAACCTCTGGCACCAATGTAAAACGCGTTCTGTTTGAAGCTATAGTTTGAGCCTGCCGTGTTTAAATCATATTTCGAACTGGCATAAGCCAATTGTCCACCCACGCTAATTTCGTTGGTAATGCCTTTTTCGAAAGAAACACTGGGATTTACCGGCAGAGATGCAGCGTAACCTGAACCAAAAAACGGACTGCCAATACCGATACCAACATTCAGCAATTGATCGCCTTTTCCGTAGGCTCTAATTGAAGATGTATTTTTTGCAGAAGCCTTGCTTTCCCGTTCAACTTTAGTTTTAGGCAATACTTTGCCTTTTGATGCCGACTGGGCCATTGCAACAACGCCGGTAGCCATAAAGACAGCCATCACAAATAATTGTTTTTTCATGTAGATAAAATTAAACTTGATTAAAGAATGAAATTCTTCTTTTAGACAGCCTCATAAAGCCTCCCAAAAGGTTAGGCAAAGATAAAACCCTTGCAAACAGCAATCTATACCGGTTTTTAGGTATTTTTGAAGCATTTGGAATTAAATTACTTCGTAATGCTGTCTATTTCAGACAATTTTACAGGGCTGCAGATAATTTTAGACTGATGCGAAAGATTCGCAGTTTCAATTAACCGATTTTTAATTAACAATAAAAATTAATCGTTACTGATTAAATGCTCATCTAAAGATGGGCTTTTATGTTAATGTCTATCTATAATCAATTTGACTTTAGTCTTAGCAAGACGCTAAGACTAAAATGGGGAGGCGCTAAGACTAAATGGGCTATATCGCTGTCATTTTATTAGGCAAAAGGTGCCTAATCCTCCCTTTTAAGCCGTTAGTTTGACTTGTTTTCCTGTTTTTACGGCCTGGTAGATGGCATCAATAATTTTAAGATCTTTCAAACCTTCCTCGCCGTTTACAGGAACTACCGGCTTTTTATCTTCAAAAATAATACTTGCCATTTCATCCAACTGTACAGTTTGATGGGTAGTGATGGGCTGCGTGAGTTCACCTTTATGTGTCCTACCCTTAATCGGACCATAACCAGTAGAAGGTTGCATTTCTGCAAATCCCCCGTCGCCACTCATAAAAAATCTATCCAGGTGATTGATATTATAACTAGACAAGCAGGAGGCTACTGCACCGCTTGGGAAACCCAATTGAAATTGTATGGTTTCATCTACCCCTTCTTTAAATTTTACAGGGTCAGTCTTGGTTTCCTGAGCCGTCACCCAGATCGGTTCTTCACCCACCATATACCTGGCTCCGTTAATGGCATAGATTCCAATATCCATCATTGATCCCCCACCTGCAAGCGCTTTGTTTAATCGCCACTGTGTAGGGTCGCCTGCTTTAAAACCACATTGTCCCTGGAAAAACCTGATCCTACCAAAGTCGCCTGCATTTCTCATTCGAATCACCTCCAGTGTATGAGGCTCAAAATGCAACCTATAGCCAACCAGTAATTTTACATTTGCTTTTTTACAAGCATCAACCATCTCTTGTCCCTCTTTAGCATTCAATGCCATCGGTTTCTCGCATATGGCATGTTTTCCGGCTTTTGCTACCCGGATAACCTGACTATGGTGCAGTGCATTGGGCGTAATCACATAAATCGCATCGATATCCGGATTGTTTTTAACCTGATCAAAGTTGTCGTAGTTATAACAATTCTTTTCCGGGATGTTGTACTTTGTTTGCCATTCTTTAATTTTTGAAGGCGTACCACTAATTACACCTACCAACTTCGCCCTGGTACAAGCCTTCATCGCTTCTGCTACACGGGTGCCGTATCCACCCAAACCCATGATGGCTACTCTGAGCACCCTACCATCGTAAGGCTTTTCGATTGGGTCAGGAGCGTTCGCAAATGCTGATATCGACCCCAATTGCAGCATCAATGCTGATGCACCCATTTTTTGTAGGAAATCTCTTCTGGTATTCATATTTATCCTTGGCTACGTACCTAATTGGCAAAAATATGAGTAATATTGCGATCACCCGTTTTTACCACTTAATTAACTGATTTACTTTATGATATCAAACACCCGCCACCTACATTTAGTTTTCATAATATGATTTGCGGCCAGGTCTGAACTAAAAATTGATCGTTAACTAACGGGTACCATCGCAAATAGCCAATAGATTCAGCTATTGCTGTCAAAAGGAACACTGAACCCAGCTTAAACATTTAATGTCCTTCCTCTTCTGCATTCTTTACCTTGCTCAACAAGTCATAAGCGCCCTTAATCACCACCTTTGCATTATTAATTTGTCCGGCAAAAGAAACCTGGGTATATCCATTCTCGGCAACTCCTGTTTTTACTTCCGTCATTCTGTAGCGGTAAGTATTACTGTTATTAGCAGCAGGCTGATCTATAAACACAAATTTTTTGCCTTCAAATTCAACAATTGCGGCATCAGGGAGTGCTTCAACCTTGTTCATGCCACTTTCTACATAGGCCTTAAGGTACATGCCCGGAAGCAACTGTGTATCCTCTTTGTCAAGGTGGCAGTGAATTTGCACGGTACGCTCTTTACTGATTTCCCTGCCGATGAGGTAAACCGTAGCCATACGTTCCTTTTCCTCGTTGGCCAGCACAAAGCGCACCTTCTGTCCCAATTTAAGCTTGGGTACATCTTTTTCAAATACCGTAAGCTCTGCATGCAGGTGCTCGGTATCTGCGATCTTGAACAATACATCGGTTGTACTGGCAAAGGCGCCAATGTTGGTGTTAACCTGTGTAACATAACCCGCCATTGGTGTATAGAGGTTAAAAGTTGTCTGGATCTTTCCTTTTTCCAGTGCCGGAAAACTGATATTCATAATGGAAAGTTTTGAACGTTGCCCCAGCAATCTTGCACTTACACTCTGGTATTCGCTTCTTGCTTTCTGCAATGCTTTTTTGGAATTTACATTTTCCTTTGCCAATTCTTCCTGGCGATCGAGCTCCTGCTTTAAGAACTGCAGCTGGCTTTTATAATCCAGGTAGTCTTGTTGCATCTGAATGAATTCCGGATTCTGCATTACGGCTACAAGTTCCCCTTTGGCTACGCGTTTTCCCTGCAACATATTGGTGCTTTTTACAATCCCTTCCAGCGGTGTGGAAATAGATACCAGGCTCTGTGGTGGGAGGTCAAGCATTCCGTTTACTTTTGTTGTTCCACTTAATTCCTTCAGCTCAATATCACCCAGGGTAATTTCTGATAGCTTGTGCTGCTCTGGTGTAAGGTTTACGATATCGCTTTTTTCGTGAACGGTTTCTTTTTCAGGTTCCTTTTCGGCACCTGGACGGCCACAGCCAGCCAGATAAAACGGGAAGGATAGCAGGATAAGATATTTATATATGGATTTCATTAGATTTATGCTTAAAATGATTGGTTATTACCGGTTAAAAATTCTATCTGGTTGATGCTCTGGCTTAACTGGAGCAGGGCTATCAGGCGCCCTTCGTAAATACCGTTCGCCTGTTTAAGGTTCAACAGGTATTCCGAATAACCTATTTCTCCATTCTGGTAGGCGATGCGGCTATTTTTTAAGATCAGTGCCGCATTGCTTAGGGCCGAAGTAATAAAATAGTCGTAACGTTTCCTGTTTTTCAGGTATTCGCCCAGGGCCTGCTGGTACTGGCCTGTTAGTTTTCGCTGCTGGAGCTCCAGATCGTTCGAGGCAATATCACGGTTAATCGATGCGGCCTTTGCCTTTGCTGAATAAGCCCTGTAAAATAACGGAACGGAAAGCCCCACCTGAAAGCCCTGGAAACGTTTGTCACGACCAAAGAAAACGTCATTTCCATTAACGTTCTGAAAACCAGTTAGCGACTGGTTGAAATAACCCAGGGTAAAATCGGGTAATGCTTTGGCAAGTTCTACCTTTCGCTGTTTTTCAGCAATCACGATCTGCTGCCTGAAATAGGCAATGGCTGGATTTTCATTTAAAAGGGCCGTATCTCCGATCGAAATCTCGGGTGTTTCTTTTAAAAACTTGTCGGCGATTAAGGGTAGCTCCCCCCTGCCTAAAAGCGTAGCTAGCTGCGCTTTGTAAATTTCGATATCAGACCGGTCCTGATCGAGCAGGTTTTGCACATCCTTGAGCTGTGTCTCGGCGGCCACCTTTTCAAGCAGGTTGCCCTCGCCTGTTTTGTACTTTAGTGAAGCCGATTTTACAAACCCCTTATAGATGCTGTCTTGCTCCAGCAACAGTTTCTCCTTCGAATATAGGTACTGGAGATTGGTGTAAACTGTTTTAACCTGAAAAATAAGTTCGTTTTTACTTGAAGCGACCTGAAGCTGGCCTGCTTTGATGCGTTCATTACCTAATGCCGCATTTGCAGTGAAAAGTGTTGGGAATGGAATGTTTTGCGAAACGGTAAAGTTGTTATCGTTTTTAGCCAGACTATTGTATTGCCCGTAAAGCATAGACACTTCAGTTTTGGGCATTTCGAAGGCGCTTTTCCTGAGTGCCTGTTGCAACCCTACACCAAGGTTAGCCCCGCTAATCGCCCTGTTGTTTTCCAGCGCCGAAGATACCGCCTGTTCAAGGGTTAATGGAGTCTGGGCCTTAACAGGTTGAAATCCAAACAGCGTAACAAACACTACAATTATTCCCGCTACCGGAGCTATTTTTACTTTTTTTCTGCCCATTTTTTCTACCCAGATATAAAGCACCGGAAGCACCAAAAGGGTTAATAATGTTGCTGAGATTAGTCCACCGATAACAACCGTTGCCAATGGCCGCTGCACTTCAGCTCCGCTTCCGCTTGAGATAGCCATTGGAAGAAAGCCCAGAGAGGCTACAAGGGCTGTCATAATAACCGGACGAAGCCTAACCGAAGTTCCTGTTCTGATAATTTCGAGAATATCGTTCATTCCTTCTTTTTTTAACCTGTTAAATTCACTGATCAGCACGATTCCGTTAAGTACTGCCACACCAAAAAGTGCAATAAAGCCGATGCCTGCTGAGATACTAAATGGCATGCCCCGTGCCCATAGGGCAAATACGCCACCTATGGCTGACAATGGAATCGCGGTAAAAATTAAAAGCGCATGTTTAATTGATGAAAAAGTAAGATAAAGCAACAGTAAAATGAGCAATAAAGCCAGTGGTACCGCAATACCCAATCTTTTAGTGGCAGCCTGCAGGTTCTCAAAAGTGCCGCCAAAAGTTGGATAATATCCTGGTGAAAACTTAACCTCAGTATCGATCTTCTGCTGGATTTCTTTTACAATACTTTCCACATCCCTTCCCCTCACATTAAAGCCAACAGTGATCCGCCGCTTTGCATCATCGCGCTGGATCTGGTTTGGCCCTTCCCTGTACTGGATATCGGCCAGTTGTTCCAGCGGAATCTGGTTGCCATTGGGTGCAGTTACAAACAGGTTCTTTACATCTTCAAGAGACTGCCTGTTTTCTTTTTCCAGGCGGACAACCATATCGAACCGTTTTTCCCCTTCGAATACAAGGCCAGCCACCTCCCCGGCAAAACCTGAGCGGATAGCCGTATTCACATCTTCGATGTTCAGTCCGAACTGCGCAATCTTTTCTCTATGAAATTTGATGATAACCTGTGGAAGTCCTGAAGCCTGTTCCACGTAAACATCCTGGGCACCTTCGATTTTTCTGGCTATAGCACCGATCTTTGCTGCATAGGCACTTAGTTTTGAAAAATCCTCTCCGTAAACCTTGATGACAACATCCTGCCTGGCACCGGTCATGAGTTCATTAAAGCGCATCTGAATGGGCTGCTGGAACCCGAAAGTAACCCCAGGAATATACTGTTCCAATTTGGCCTGCATCTTTCCCGCAAGCTCATCCCTCGTCGAAGCATTTGTCCAGTCGCTTTTATCTTTTAAGATAATGATCAGGTCACAGGCTTCAACCGGCATGGGGTCGGTAGGAATTTCACTAGAGCCAATCTTCCCAATGACCTCTTTTACTTCAGGAAAATTTGCTTTTAATACCTTTGCAGCCCGTGTAGCCGCCTCAATGGTTTGTGAAAGACTGCTCCCGGTAAGCACCCGGGTTTCTACGGCAAAGTCGCCCTCTTCCAGCGTGGGAATAAATTCGGCGCCCAGGTAATTGAAAATAATAAGGCAAATGGCAAATAACCCTATTGCAATGCCCACAACGGCCAACCTTGCCCGAAGTGCAAAATTGAGCATTGGTGTATATACCCTTTGAAAAAAGGACATGATCCTGTCTGAGATATTTCTTTTGGTGCTGATGGTTTTATTTAGAAACAGCGCACTCATCATCGGCACATAAGTTAATGATAAGATAAAAGCGCCAAGGATAGCAAAAGCCACCGTTTGGGCCATTGGCCTGAACATCTTGCCTTCTATACCAACCAGTGCCAGAATTGGCAGGTAAACGATGAGGATAATGATCTCGCCGAAAGCTGCGCTGTTACGGATTTTGGAAGCAGATTCAAAAATCTCTGCATCCATCTCCTGCTGGCTTAACCTGTTTTTGTTTTTTCGGATACCCAGATGGTGGAGAGATGCCTCCACGATGATTACCGCTCCATCTACAATTAGTCCAAAATCTATAGCGCCAAGGCTCATCAGGTTTCCGCTGACGCCAAAAAGATTCATCAGGCATATGGCGAAAAGCATGGCAAGTGGAATAACAGAAGCCACAATTAATCCGGCACGGAAATTTCCCAAAAGCAGTACCAATACAAAAATTACAATCAATGCACCTTCTGCCAGGTTTTTGGTCACCGTGCCAATGGCACTGTCTACCAGTTTTGTGCGGTCGAGGAATGGCTCGATAACCACGCCCTCCGGAAGATTCTTTGCGATTTGATCCATCCGGGTTTTTACATTTGCGATAACCTTCGAAGAGTTGGCACCCTTTAGCATCATCACTACCGCCCCCACTACCTCGCCCTCATCGTTTCTGGTCATGGCACCATACCTGGTAGCCGCACCGATCCTTACTTCAGCTACATTTCGGATCAGCACGGGAATGCTATTCTCGTTGGTCCGTACAACGATGTTCTCAATGTCCTCAATACTGTTAATCAATCCCTCGCTCCTGATAAAATAAGCATTTGGCTTCTTATCGATGTAAGATCCGCCAGTGTTCTGATTGTTTTTTTCTAGTGCCTTAAAAATATCGCTTATGGATATATCCATGCTTCTGAGCTTGTCGGGATTAAGGGCAATCTCATACTGTTTAAGGTACCCTCCAAAGCTGCTCACATCTGCTATGCCCTCTACGCCCAGGAGCTGGCGGCGAACAATCCAGTCTTGAATGGTGCGGAGCTCGGTGGCATCATATTTTTTTTCATATCCTTTTTTAGGGTGGATTACATATTGGTAAATTTCTCCCAGTCCGGTAGTTAATGGCGCAATCTCAGGTGTGCCGATCCCCTTCGGAATGGCCCTTTCTACCTCGGCAAGCCTTTCACTTACCTGTTGGCGGGCCCAGTAAATCTCTACATTTTCCTTAAAAACCACTGTCACAACTGAAAGGCCGAACCTGCTAAAAGAACGGATTTCTTCTATTCCGGGAATAGTGGCCATGGTCTGCTCTACCGGGTAGGTTACAAAGCGCTCAATATCTTCTGCACCGTTGCTTGGCGAGGAAGTAATAATCTGGACCTGGTTATTGGTAATATCTGGAAGGGCATCTATGGGCAGCTGCCTAAGGGAGTATATACCCCAGGCAATCAGCGCCAGCATCATAATTCCCACCAGCAGTTTCTGCCTGATGGAGAACTGTATTATTCTGTTCAGCATTGTCGTTTAAATCAAAAATCAATAAATAGCAGGCATCATTGCAATCATGGTGCAAAATTGTGCATGTAAAAAGCATGCTTTTTCATGAACATCGCCATGAGACGAAAGATTGATTAAACGAGTTTAGGCGGTTGCCAAATATCGAGTGGTTGTTTTTTCAATGCCGAACACTGGAAAACCGGGTATGGTTTCCGTAATATCGGAACAATAAGATTTGTTAACTTTTCGGATGGGAAGTGCTGACCGACCGAGCAGCAGGCACAGCTACAGAATGGAGGACAGGATTCACCATGCATATGCCCAGCTTTTGATTGATCGCTGTGCACAATGCTTTCGGTGTGAGACTTGGAAACCATATCTTCCTTGTCCTGGCAGGGCATTAGGCCCAGAAGGATCAGATAAAGAGAAAAAAGGAATACAAAGTTTTTCACCACAGGCAAATGTAATGATTAATGTTTTTAATTCATAAAGCCCGTTTTTATTAAATTCCTGCTCTGTTTTGATGGTTAAAAAAACGGCTAGCTCTACGAGGCTTAATACCTTACGTATCATTGTAGATGCAAAGTTACGGGGTAAAGAATGTTAGTTATTTTTACGGCTTGCTATTTTTTATAAGCCCTTACATGAGTACTAACCTAAATAATGAATTGGCCACCAAGCCACATTACCCTATATTAGATGGCCTTCGCGGTGTTGCAGCTGTAATCGTTGTCACCTTTCACTTAACCGAGCCTTTAGGCACCGGGCACCTCGATATTCTGGTTAACCATGGTTATCTGGCTGTAGATTTTTTCTTTTTACTATCGGGTTTTGTAATGGGCTACGCTTATGACGACCGGTGGAATAAAATGAGTGTGGGCAGTTTTTTCAAACGCCGCATCTTACGTCTGCAACCGATGGTAATTTTGGGGATGACCCTTGGCGCTGTGGGGTTCTATTTTACAGATTCTACCATATGGCCGCTCATTCACACCATTCCGCTCTGGAAAATGCTGCTGGTACTGCTTATTAGCTACACCATTCTGCCGATACCATTATCGCTTGATATACGTGGCTGGCAGGAAATGCACCCCATGAATAGTGTGGGCTGGTCGCTGTTTTTTGAATACATTGCCAACATTTTATATGCAGTATGGATCAGGAAATTTTCTAAAATGGCATTAGGTATTTTAGTGGTTATCGCCGCTATTGCATTGGCACAGCTGGCCATTACAAACGGCGATGTAAGTGGTGGCTGGACGCTGAACGTTGAGCAGGTACGTATCGGCTTTACCCGTACCCTATACCCTTTCTTTGCAGGTTTATTACTTTCACGTATCGCAAGACCCACCCGAATTAGAAATGCCTTTTTATGGTGTACTCTTTTAGTGGCCCTGGTACTTTACATGCCGCGCATTGGTGGTGCTGAACATCTTTGGATGAATGGCATTTATGAATCTGTATGCATTATCATTGTGTTCCCACTTATCGTGTACATTGGTGCCAGTGGCGTGCTGCATACACAAAGAGAGCAGAGGATATGCAAATTTTTAGGCGATATATCCTACCCGCTTTACCTGGTACATTACCCATTGGTTTATTTTTACGTGGCCTGGATCAGTAACCATAAAGGCACAACAATTGTGCAGGCCTGGCCGTATGCCTTACTTATTTTAGCTGGCAGCATTGTTCTAGCCTATGCTGCATTAAAATGGTATGATGAACCGGTGCGCAAATGGTTGCGGAAAAAGTTTGCATAGCAGAATATCATTTGTTAGCATTTTAACCACAGATGCACACAGATAAACACGGATTTTATATCTGTGTACATCCCGCAATCCAATGGCCTGCTGTGTGGCCTTTTTTAATAATAGCTTAGGCATTTTGCTAACCAAATTGATAACGCAGGATTTTAAACGCAATCTCTGTTTTACCAATAGCAGGTATTAATTATATTTGAGTATTCGCTAAGGGAATGAATACCCTTTAAAAAATGATCTAAATAAACCAAAAATGGAGCAAAAAACACTATCTGAATTAACCGATCGAGAACTCTTGCTAGAAGCAAAAAAAAGGAAATTAGCAGTTATAACCAACGCAATATTAATAGGCTTTCTGGCTGGCGTTATATTTTACAGCGTGATGAAAAATAGTTTAGGATTTTTGACGCTTATCCCTTTATTTTTCATCTATAAGCTTGCCAATAACTCTAAATATAACAGTCAGGAGGTAGAAAATCTTTTAAAAGAAAGAGGTTTGAAATAAAGGACAGCATTGAGTAACCACAACTATCGGTAACCCGCTGAATAGAAATTTTTAAAAAATGTAACATATCATTTTTCGACTGACAAACAGTTGTCATAGGCCAGTTTTAGCTTTGTTCTATTAAATAATAGAACAAAATGTCAGCAACTATGATTACTAAAAGCGAATTACTACAACATTGGTTAGGCCATAGAAAACTAACCCGAAAAACCATCGAAAAATTTCCTGAAAAGGAATTATTCGAATTTTCGATCGGTGGAATGAGACCGTTTTCAGCATTAATTAAAGAGTTATTATCGATTGATGTTCCTGGTTTAAAAGAAATGGTGACCAGAGAAACAGCGCCTTTTAGTCATGATCTCCCACTCAATACCAAGGAAGAGATCCTGAATAAATGGGACGAGGATACCCCAAAGATTGTAGATTACTTTAACCAAATCTCTGAAAATCAGCTTCACGAAACAATTAAATTGTTTGGGCAGTACGAGTTTACGATTATGAGCCACCTCTTGTATTTCATTGATAACGAAATACACCACCGCGGCCAGGGCTTTGTATATTTAAGGGCCTTAGGTATTGAGCCTCCGTTTTTCTGGGATCGATATTAACTAATAACAAGCGGTAAGATAAATTGTAATTTACTTTGATACTTGTCACGTTGAGCTTGTCGAAACGTATTGCGAGAAATTTAAACGGTTACTTCAGCTGCCGCTATTGATGGACTCCAATAGAAAAATCGTCATTGCGAGGAGGAACGACGAAGCAATCTTTCATGATAGTGAACCTTGCCATAAAGATTGCTTCGCCGGCTGAAAAAGCCTTCTCGCAATGACGATAATCTGAGGGAATTTTTATAAAATAAACTACCCCTTAGCATCATAATTGTAGAATTACGATATAACATCCTTACTTTTTATCCTCTTTAAACCAGATTCCATTATTTCAACCAGTTCATTATTTAAATGGGCTGGTTCTATAATTTCGGCCACATCAACAAATTTAACAAACCAGCGGACAAAAGAAACCACAGCAAGGGAACAGTCGAAATACATCACCACAAAATCATCTGAAATTTCTTCGCCTGTAAATCCGAAAATCTGCCGCTCCCAATATAGAAAATGGGCATACTTCCTGTCTACCTTAATTTCGACTTTAAACACATTTTCAGCTAAACTTTTATTCCTGAATTCGTTAATAGGTGGGTGTGCAATAGTAAACTTTTCGTCAAGCACCAGCACTTTTTTAATTCTGTCCAATCTAAAATTGCGGTAATCTTTTCTTAGATGGCAATAAGCTAAAAGATACCAAAGACTGTGTTCGTAGAATACGCCTATGGGTTCTACTGATCTGCCAACCGTATGAATATCGCCACTTTTAAGGTAATCGATATGGGTTATTTTCTTCTTTATAGTGCTATTGAGTAAAACATCGATAATGTTGGGCAGGTAATCATTGGATGTAAAGTTGTTTTTAAGATGTATCGTATCTTCTAAATGCAGGAAATCTCTTTTTTGATGCACCTGAAAAGAACTTTTTATTTTGATAAGTGCCGCCTCAAAGTGTTTCTTAATAAATTCAGTTTCATGTTTCTGCATCACTTTTTCGGCAACCATTAAACTAAGAATTTCTTCCTGACTAAACCTGGATGGCTGCAGCCTAAAACCTTCCATAATCGAATAACCAGATCCTGATTCATTTACAATTGGAATACCTGCCATCTCCAGAGCTTTCAAATCCCTGTAGATTGTTCTTAAACTGATTTCGAAACGCTTTTGTAATTCTTCAGTAGTGACTATCGATTTAGACTGCAATAAAAAAAATATCTGTAGTATCCGGTCAAATCTTTTGGTAATATCCATCTTTAAAAATGTGGGGGATTGATTGTAGTAGCTAATTTAAGGTGATCAATAAATTATTTTAATCATTCAGCAAATTTAACAAGCCTGGTGACAACCTTATGGCAGTAGTGAATTATCTTTTATGAAATTAGAATCTATACAACTGGTTATCAAATAATTAAATTTATTTATTATTCTTAACTACGGCTACGGTAACCATCAATTGCCCTACATGGCGCATGGTATGCTCTGCTGCATGGAACAACAGGCCAATAACCGTTGAAGGGAGTCCTGCGCGCCCTACACCCCTATAATCAGACAATGTTGATTCGTTTGTACTCTTGATTTGCACTAAGGCCTGATCTACCTGCTTATTGAAACGGTTAACAAGATCTTCTACGGTATATCCCTTTGCTGAATCTTTACCCTCTTCGGCCAACTGGGCAAATTGAAATTCAGAAAGGCCCTCGGCCCTGGTATAAGTAAATACCCGATCAAGCACCCCACTTAAATGTTGAAGATGAAAACCCGTAGATGCCATTCCTGCGGGGCGTTGCCAAAGCAGTTCGACTGGGAAATCGAGCATATAATCATTAATCCC
This sequence comes from Pedobacter sp. MR2016-19, assembly GCF_014947265.1. Classification (NCBI taxonomy): domain Bacteria; kingdom Pseudomonadati; phylum Bacteroidota; class Sphingobacteriia; order Sphingobacteriales; family Sphingobacteriaceae; genus Pedobacter; species Pedobacter sp. MR2016-19. Next base: position 1,435 of record NZ_JADCNK010000017.1, on the reverse strand, counting down.
TTCTCTTGCCTGCAATAAGGCATGTGCTACAGGCTGTAACATCGGAATAATTTCGGGCAGCGGCCCTCGTTGCCAAACTTCTAATTTCTGCGACATTAATATTTTTTTTAAACTTTAAATCCGATTTAAGAAACCATAGCCTTTAGTGAAGCTATTCTTTATTCAGTTTGATAAAGCTTCTTGTATATTACTGGGTAAATAATAAGGTAATATAAAAGCCTGTTTAAAATTAAATAAAATTTATTTCATATGTCAGTCTGAACGTAGTCAAGACCATTTCAACGCATTAATAAAACAATCGACTAAGCTCTTGTGACAGCAAAAGGCCATTTATTTTTGTCATAAAAATTTAAACAGGCTCTAAATTAGTTATCAAATGCAGCCATTTAATTAACTGAAGCCATTCTTATCTGTAAGCATAGCCTGAAAGTAACCAACTACAATATCGATCTCACCAAACCGCCCTCTACCCTAATGGCTGCCCCATTGGTTCCCGAGGCTAATGGACTTACATAAAAAGTAACTGCGTTTGCGATTTCACTTACATCAAGAAAGCGTTGCAGTAATGAAGTAGGCCTCATGTTCTTAAAGAAATCGGCTTCTACCTCAGCAACGGTAATGTTTCCAGTTTTAGCCAAATCTTCAATAAAACCACCAACTCCTTTTGATTTGGTAGGACCAGGCAAAATTGAATTGACGGTTACTTCAGTACCTTTGGTTAGTTCAGCCAAACCACGGCTAACCGCCAGCTGTGCAGTTTTAGTCATACCATAGTGGATCATTTCATCCGGAATAAACACTGCCGATTCACTGGAGATAAAAATAATCCTGCCCCAATTTTTCTTTAACATTTTAGGGAATAGCTGCCGAGATAACCTGATTCCGCTCATTACATTGACTTCGAAAAACCTAAACCAATCATCATCACTGATATCTTCAAAGGCTTTAGGTTCAAAAATCCCCGCATTATTGATCAGTATATCGATCTCTGGAAGTTTATCAATCAGGTTATTTACTTCATCAGCTTTCGAAAAGTCAGCAGCTATGCCTGAAATAAAATCTTTCCCGGCAATACCTTGCAACGACTTCACGGCATCATCCACACTGCTTTGCGACCGGCCATTGATAATCACTTTTACACCTTCTTTTAATAAACTTTCAGCAATGGCGAATCCGATACCAGCGGTAGAGCCACTTATAAAAGCTGTTTTATGCTTTAACTGTAAATCCATTCTTTGATTTTTAAATAATGTTTACGATAAAATTTCTATTGCTATGTGGTGATATAAATTGAACAATTTTCTGGCTAAAAAGTGTCATATAAATATGTTAAAATGAATGACAAGGCTACAAAAATCGGGTATTGCTTTTGAACAAGGACAGGCTAAAGTAAGAAATGCAAAAGTAGCCTCTAACCACACTTAAATGAACGTAC